>JBANFU010000140.1:0-3242 GCA_037975865.1 Bacteroidota bacterium | reverse complement strand
AAAGACCTTACCGCCAAATACCAAATTGCTGATGCCACCATCTCGGAAGGATTTTTCCCATTGATTGGCTTGAATGTAACGACCAAAAACAACTGGACGGTAGGATTGGAATACAAACGCTCAAGGGTATTGAAATTATTCGCATCCTCTTTCAACCTGACTGAAATGCGCAACAACGAATTCCAGTTAAACGCAGGATACCGTACCACCGGCATTACGATGCCATGGAGAAGAAATGGTCGATGGGTGTATTTACCCAATGATTTCCGATTCGACATGACAGTGAGTGTGACCGATAACGTGACCGTTATTCGCAAAATAGATGTGGATATCAACCGATACACCGCCGGCATGAAGAATATTCGTATCAGTCCAAGTATCACTTATCAGGTTAATCAAAAAATCAACTTGGCCCTCAAATACAACCGTGTGGTGATGAACCCCAAAATCAACACTCAGTTTTACACGGCCCTCACCGATTTCGGAATCGAAGCTCGATACACCTTTAACTAATGCGCATGAAAAAGGCCCTGCTTGGTTGCATATTGCTGTTGACAATTTCGACCCTCGCTCACGCACAATTGATTCAAACAGGTCGCTGGCGCACCCATCTCAGTTACAAAAATGCCCTGATCTGCGAGGCCAGCAATCGCTATGTTTATGCTGCATCAAAACAAGGATTTTTCCGGGTAATGATGAATTACGGCGACATGGAAAAACTGGGGAAAGAAGAGGGATTCGCCTACAATGAAGTTACCACATTGGCCTATAACGGGGAGAAAGACATCCTGTTAATTGGGTATTCTGATGGAAATATCGACTTGTTACAAAACGACCGGGTCATTTTTAATATCCCAGGATTTAAAAACAAATTACTGCAGGGCGATAAGCGAATCCTGTCGGCCAACTTTCACGAAAACGAAGCCCTCATTTCCACCTACTTTGGATTGCTCGTTGTAGACTTGGACAACCACGAAATCAATGACAGTTATTCTAGCATCGGCCCAAACGGAACTGCCATTCCCGTATTGTCATCGGCCGTGGTGGGTGATTCGATTTACATTGGCACAAGTCGGGGCGTGCGATTTGCCAAATGGTCGAAATCTGTCAACCTGAACGACTACACCCAATGGCAATGGGCCGTAGAAGACAATCGAGCCGCGAAACACCTTACCGAGTATAACGGCAGTTTGCTATTTGAATTGGATAGCATGGTTTACCAATGGACCAACATGCTGGGGCAATTTTACAACGACAAACGTTCCATTGCTCGGATCTGGACAAACCAATTCGGTACGCACATTGCCAGACAAGGAGAAATTACCACGCTATCGAAGTCTGGAAATAAAAAGGAATCCATCAACCTGGTGTCCGGCATCACCCAATTTAAAGATGGGATTTTCTGGTTTTGTACCGGAATCGGACCCGGGGTAATCAAAAAAGATCCCAATGGTGAAATTGCGTTTCTCCCCGATGGTCCGGCAGACCCGTCGATTTTCAGAATGACACAAAACGGAGCCGATGTTCTTGCGACTGCGGGTGGCGTTAGTTCTACTTTTGGCAATGCCTTTAACAATGCTGGATTCTATTTGTATCGCGATGGCGGTTGGAAGAACAATCTCACCTCCCCGCTCAATACAAACCTGTACGACTTCACCTTTGTGCAGTACATCAAATCGCGCAATTGGTATATGGCGGCAACCCATTCCAATGGTATTCTTGTCATCAAGGATGGTGTAATCATCAACCGCTACGATGAGACCAACTCCCCCCTCAAACGGCAACCACCCATTAATTTAATCAAGGTGTCGGGCATCGCCGAGGACAGCAAAGGGAACATTTGGATCGCCGCTTTCGGTGCGGATGAGCCCCTATTCTGCTTAACCAAACAAAACCAATGGAAAACCGTGGCAGTTCCCGCTGCCTGTAGAGAAGTTAAAGACCTCAGCGTTGACTATTTGGACAGAAAATGGATGATTTTGCAAACCGGGGGCATTCAAGTATTCGACGAGGGCAAATCCCTGGACGCCGCAACCGATGACCGTTCTGTATACATTGGAACTCAGCAAGGACTGATATCAACGGAGGTGTTATCGGTTAAATGTGATGAACTTGGCTATACTTGGATTGGCACCAACCAGGGATTGAATGTGTATTCGGGTGCTAGCACACTGTTCAACAATCCCAAGGTAGACCGATATATCGTGGACCAAGATGGAAACGTTGGTTATCTCATGGGCGAAGAGACCATCAACGACATTTGCGTAGATGGCGGTGGTAGAAAATGGATGGCCACCAACAACGGATTGTTCCTCATTAAGCCCTATGGACAGCGGGTAATCAAACATTTCAATATCGATAACAGTCCTTTGTTGTCGAATCGCATCATTTGCATCGGACAAAACACAGAATCCGGTGAGATTTTTGCGGGCACAGACAAAGGCATCATCTCTTACCGCAGCGATGCCAATGAAGCCGCTGAAGTATTTGAAAAAATCAAAGTCTATCCCAATCCTGTACCCCCCAAATATGATGGATTGGTGACCATTGAAGGACTTACCAGCAATGCAGAAGTGAAAATTGTGGACATCACGGGAAAATTGGTATTTCAAACCAAAGCCAATGGTGGAAAAGCCACGTGGAACGGATTCAGACTGGATGGCAGCAAACCCAACAGCGGTTTGTTGTTTGTTTTTGCCATCAATACAGACGGCACGGAAACGGCCATGGGTAAATTCATTTATATCCGGGGCGACGAGTAACCCATTTTTTCCTTAACATTGCTTTGAAATTGTGTATGGCAACCTTCAAGCAAATCATGAAATATCTCGGAATCGGGATATTGGCGTTACTGCTGACAATGATCGCAAAGACGATCTTAAACCAGCCTTCCTCATTAAAAAAAGAGACTACCCTTACGGGTCTGTCCACTGCTGATAGAGCAGACATAGAATCAACCGCACTGAATCATCTGGGGGAAGCCTTAAAGTATGGCATTGTGGGCTACGACGATGCCAACAACGACAGCATTAACCACCATGAAATTCTTGCTTTCCATGACTGGCTCAGGAAAACCTATCCCTTGGTGGCACAAAAAGCACAATGGGAAGTCATTAACGAGCACAGTTTACTCATTACTTTGAAGGGGAAATCACAGCTACCCGCTGCATTGTTTTTAGGGCACATGGATGTGGTACCCGCCCCAGATAGCAATCAATGGAAATACGGGCCGTTTCGGGGTA
>JBANFU010000046.1:0-8349 GCA_037975865.1 Bacteroidota bacterium | reverse complement strand
ATTATAGCGGTTGAAAACTTCCGCTTTAGCCAAAGTTGGACGACAATCATCCATCTTCAACCAAAAAGGTTTAACGTCATAGGTCTGACCCATAATGTTCTTAGGCTGAATCGGTGCGATTCCAATGATGATCGGTTTGAACTCGCCATGTTTGTAATCGAAAACCCAATCTTCCATGATTTCAAACTTTTGAATCAAATCCCAAGAAAAATATTCTGGGAACGAAGTATCGATCAAATCAGTAGGGTCATCGGAACCAGGGCGCTGCTTTGAAGTAGTAATAATTTCAGCAGTAGCACGAATAATGTCCTCAGGCGTAATAATACGATTGAATGAATCCGTAGCATAAGCTCTTATCAAACCTTTTGTTCCCATCTCCCAAAAAACTTGTGAAATCGGATTTTTCGGCCAGGTCCAAGCACGGTTCATCTTTTGACGCAAGTCAATCACCCTCCACACACGCTTACGGAATTTAACATCCGCGTTGCGCAAGTAAGGACGTTGCATGACAATACCTTGCAAGTTACGAATGTTTGTATCTTGGTTTACGTATTCTGGCTCATAATGAGGCACAGCAGGGTCATCATAGTGAGTACCAATGGTTGGTATCACAATTTCCGCCTCCTTTTTTGGAGCTTCAGCAGAAGGCTCAGAGGTTGCAGGCTCAGAAGTACCTGAACCTTTTTTGGCAGGCGCTGGGTCTGATCCCCAACCACCGCCCCAATCCTGGGCTTGCAATCCTGCAGCGGCTACAAATGTGAGTGTGATTAAAATGCGTTTCATCGATTTGTTTATTAGTTTACTGATCCCCCTACGTTGTCGAGGAATTTGGGAGTTTTGTCTGGACCAATTACCTTAATTTGGTCGAACTGGATCAAATCACCAGGACCCAACATTTTCAAGTATGCAGCAATCGGTGCCAAACTAGAACCATTCACCACTTGAATCTTGGGACCATTGGTACGACGTCCAATACATGTAAAGCGATATGACAATACATCATATTTCACACCATCGTACACGAAGTTATCCAAAGCAGCCACGGCATTTGCCTGTACCTTCATCGCTGCCAATGAAATAGGACCACTAAATCCTACGCTACCAGCTTTGAACACTGGACGAGGCACGTTACGCACTTTGAATTTCTTAGAACCCATAGATACGGTACGACCATCAGGCAACTTCGCCGTTACATTGATCATACATTCGTTACCATTACGAGTAGGGATAAGTGCGTTGTAAGAACCTGGCTTATTTTGACGCAAGCTAACACCACCACCGGTAGCGGTTACACTCACGTTCTTGGGATCTACACCACCCACTGAAACTGAAATGGGGTTAGGAAGACCTACGTAAACCACGTTCAACTCATCGGCAGAAATGGCAGCCTGAGGAGCGAATACACTGTACTCAGCCTCTGTCTCATAGTTATCAGATCCACCACCATTGGGCTTGGGAACTTGAATACCTACTTTGTATTTTTGAGTACCAGGAGATCCGGAAGTCACTTTGTACTTACCTACTCCATCTACTACTTCGATTGGACGACCATTTACAGTCACAATCATTTGAGCTTTTGAGTTGTAGGCAGCCAATAAAATGTTCGCCTCATAAGTTTGGTTTGTCAAAACGGCACTGGTCGCAGCAGAAACAACAGGAATCAATTTATCGAACTTATAATCAGCAGCATTCACTGACTCAGCCAATGCCTGCATCACTTCGGCTTCCATTGAACGTGAATCGTTTTCAACTTTACTCAACATGGCAAAAACACCGGCCAATGGGGAGTGTTCCAAGTACATAGATACCCAAGACTGTTCTGTCCCGCTAGAGTTGGTAGCGTTGTTAGCATACAAAGAGGTTTTCTCTTCGATGGCTTTCATGCGCTCCAACAACATTTTCTTCGTCTCAGGAGAAGCAGCCAATACGGGATCGTTAGACGCTTTCTGCATTACAGCCAACATGTCTTTGCGGGCTTTGTTAATTGCATCCTGCAAATCGGTTCCGTTTTTACCACCATTCTCAACCATGAAATAGTTACCATGAACTTCCATGTTATCGCCCTGTGCCAATTCTGGTACACCACCTTTCACCAACAAGGCTTCTGGCTCTTGCTTACGACCCATTTTGGGATCTTTCTGGTCACCAGAACGCAACAACAATTCATTTTTAATTGCATTCAAACGATCGATCAACGCTTTACTTGTCGCTTGAACTTGATTACAGTAAGAAACTGCAGCCGCAGCAGCCTTGTTCTCAGCAGCAGTTTTCACCAAGCTGCCCAAAACGGCTGTATTCTTTTGAACGATGTTTTTTGTAGAATTATCCAAAGAGTTTTCAATCAAGTTGAATGCCTTGATGATCTCTTTCGATACGTTTAATGCCAAAAGTGCCGTCAACACGAGATACATCATGTTGATCATCTTTTGACGTGCGGATACTTTACCACCTGCCATTGTCTATTCTCCTTTTTTGTTTAGTGGGAATAAATAAGGGTTAGGCTTTGTTCGCACCCATGGCGCTCAACATGTTACCGTAGATTGAGTTCAAATTACTCAAGTTGCGGTTCAATTTATTCAATTCGCTTGAAAATTCAGCAGTTGCTGCTTCAGTAGCACTGATGTTTGTCAATGCACCTTGCAAACCTGCAGAGAAGTTACCCATTGAATCAGAAACCATGGCAGTACTATCAGCGATAGAGCTCATATTTTTGGCCGCCTTCGACGCGCTTTCCGCATACTCGTTGGTTGCTACGGCGGCGTTAGACAAGTTAGCCATTTCTTTTACATTGCTGCTCAAAGAAGTCAAACCGGTACCCAAACTCTCGATCAATTCTGGACCAATTTTGGCCTGAGACAACATAGAATCCAACTGTTGTGACACGCTGCCTGTTGATTTTTTCTTTTCAGTAGGTTCGCCACCCGCCAATTCTGGGTAAACTAATGACCAATCTGGATCCATGTGAACGGGTTCGAAAGCAGAGATTACGAAAATCGCAGCTTCAGTCAAAAGACCCACTGACAACATGATGTCCGCACCTTTCAAGTGCAAAATCTTAAACAACGCCCCCACGATTACTACCGCAGCACCGATACCATAAACGAAGTTCATGGTAGTTTTAAACTTTTTTGATTCAAAGAAACTTTTGCTCATAATTTTTATTTAGTTATAGTTAGTTGAATAGTTAACGAATTATCCTTTGGATTATTCTATGAATTACTTTCTGTCGGTGTTAGAACGACCGATGTACGTTTGTACGCAACGGAATCCCACGTATGACTTGCTCGTATCCTGGTATTCGTAGGTTCTCGCACCGTTTTCAATGAAGTAAGCTACATCTTTCCATGATCCACCACGAATTACTTTACGCTTTTCGTTGATTGGAATATCTTTCACCTGACGCTTCCCTTCTTTACCACGCTCCTTGATGAACACTGAAGACTCGCCATTCAAATCGTGTGCAAAAGCATTGTTGGCTTCATCCCAAGCGGTATTTGTCCACTCAGAAACGTTTCCTGCCATATTGTAAAGACCGAAGTCGTTGGGGAAATAGCTGTCCACACGCACGGGATATACACCACCGTCTACACCGTAGTTCCCACGCAAAGGTTTGAAGTTAGCCAACATACAGCCTTTGCTGTTACGAGCATAGGGTCCACCCCATGGGTATTTGTTACCAATACGACCTCCACGTGCTGCATATTCCCACTCATATTCTGAAGGCAAACGGAAATCATGCGTGTTGGGCAAATAACCATTCATTTCCCAATAAGCCGTCTTTCGATCTGTTCTCCAACGGCAGAAGGCAAATGCTTGGTGCCAAGAAACCCCTACGACAGGATATTCATCATACTTTGGGTGGTGGAAATACACCTGAGCCATGGGCTCATTGTAGGAATAAGTGAAATCACGTACCCAGCAAAGTGTATCGGGGTAAACCAAAACATCTTCAGTGCGCATGAATTGGGCACGATCCATTGGAGCATATTTGTCGCGATCCAATGTTGCCGCCGCCTTATAATCGGTCCACATGAAGTGATAAATCAACTTACGCGTATCGATTTGGTGTTTACCTTGGAAACGCTCATCTCCTTGATACCACATGTCAGCCAACTCTTCTTTGTGCTTTACCCAATCCACCATGCGATATGGATTAATTAGACGATTACCCTCCTCATCCTCTGGGAAGTAATATTCGTCATCGTCACACATGATGCGCGCCAACGAATCTACCACGTAGTTCACAAACTGACGGTATTCATTGTTTGTGATTTCAGTCTCATCCATCCAAAAGGCAGTGATTGTCATCTGCTTATTGGGCTCAAGGTATGAATTGAAAACATCCTGACCACCCTGCCCTGTATGAAATGTACCAGATTTTACGTACACCATACCCGGAGGTTGAGGGTGAAACCAGGGTCGTCTTCCCAAAACGCCCGTAAGGTCACCAGTGTCAGCAGGTCCGCATGCATAGACCATTACAGAAGCCACTACCGCAGCCCTGCGAAGGGTTCGATTGCCCAAGAAACCCAATGTTTTCTTAGCGAACTCGTTGTTTGTGAAGAAACTCATCACTGTATTTTTCATTATGCAGTTTTGATATTGCGTATTTGTTCTAAAGTTGCAAAAATAAAGTTTCGATTGAATAAATCAACATTATTTTTAAATCGTGTAGGGTATAAACGCAATTATCGGATGTTTATTTTGTGTGGATAAATATTTTTTTTTAATTAATCAAACTCAGGTGAACGCTCCATCCAACGTGGGTGACGATAAACCTTCACTGGGCGCTCAGGCAAAGTGAAGGTAAAACAATAGTTTACTTGAATTTCGTGGGTTCCGGTCTGACTTCTGATCAAACGGTTCATCGGGATATCGTAAGAGTAACCAACACGCAAGCGCTGCGATGCACCCGCTCCATTACCCAATAATGGTGGATAATAACCAAACATCAAAGAGAATGATTCCACCCCCGCACCGTACACACGCAAATTGGCACCACCCGCGAACAAATCATTCCAAGTTACCATTCCTTGCATATCCAACTGGGGTTTAATGAATCCCGCATTCGCGGCCGCTTTAATCAATACAGCGGGTTCCAAAACCAACGCAGGATTTCCCAAGAAGCTTTCCTGCTTGTAACCAGCCACCAAATAGTAGTGCCGCTTGGTTTCAGCCGTGATGGTTCCAGAGGCACCATATGAAAATGTTTGAGGCGTCATGTTGGTAGCAGAAAGACCGATGTAGGCTCCATCCATAATATTCGGGGTGGTATAATACGCACCCACACCCAACGTAGTACGACTGTCTGAAACCTGTCCGTTGGGAATCATAGGATCATTGGGATCGTGCGCACGTAAACCTTGACCATTCAGCGACTTGGTTACACTGGCGAAATCAACACCCAAACGAATGTTTGAACCATCCAACATCGGATAAGCCAATGCCAATCCCCCCTTCATGTATAAGCTGCTTTCGTAACCAATTTTGTCGCTCACGTATGAAAATGAAGCCCCTCCGTAATTTTTATCCTTATAAATAGCTGGTGCCGAGAATCCCAATCCCATGGTCTGAGGTGCGATGTTGGTTCGCATCTTATCCAAATCCATCTCAATTGGAGTACCACTTTGGGTACGCAAGTATGGTGATTCGTCGTCAAATCCCAACCACTGTTGGTGGGTGATGGCATTCAAACAATACTGCCCTGAAGCCCCAGCATACGCGGGGTTGTAGAACAATTTGTTGTACGTAAAATGCGTGAACATTGGATCTTGTTGCGCCTCAACCATCCAGGGGGCCAACAACCCCGCAACGGCCAATATTCTTCCCAGTATTTGTTTGTTCATACTTTAAATGGAGTATCTCTCAAAAACAAAAATGAATCAAAATCGCCACATTGCCAAACATTTTTATAAAAGCCCATGCTCATTGGGGCCTCCCACCAGCCTCTTTCCCTATCATTCCAACCCCAACTCCCCGCCCCAACCAACCCTCTCCCAACACCCCTATTACAACACAAGACTTCAAGCAAAACAAACATCAAATGACTCATTTTCAATTATTTAATAAACCTCAAATTCAACAAAATCACCCCGATCACTCCTACTCCATCACAGGCAATGTGACCAATAAATAAATCACCCATTTCACTCATCGAAAAGTTTAAAAAATAATCGGGAATAACTGGTGGAAAAGTTAGACGTTGGGTGTCCTCTGTTGGTCGTATCATTGTATTCTAATATATACACAAAACATGGCTGAAATTTTGGTCATCGACGACGAAGCGCCGATCCGCGAAACCCTAAAGGAAATCCTTGAATACGAGAATTATACTGTAACCACAGCCGATGACGGCAACAAAGGACTACAACTCATTCAAAAAAATGAATTCGATGTGGTTCTGTGTGATGTCAAAATGCCAGGCATCGACGGCATGGAGCTGTTAGACCGAGCCCAAGCTTTGCGGCCCGACCTTCCTTTCATCATGATTTCTGGACATGGCAATGTAGAAATGGCCATCGACGCGACGAAAAAAGGGGCCTATGACTTCATCACCAAACCACCCGATCTGAACCGTTTGCTCATTGCCATCCGCAACGCCATCGATCGGAACAATTTGGTATCCGAAACCAAGGTGCTGAAGCGCAAAGTGGCCAAAACGTTCGACATTATTGGTGAAACGCCTGCCATCGGAAAAATCAAGGAAACCATTGAAAAAGTAGCCCCCACCGAAGCCCGCGTACTCATCACAGGCGAAAATGGAACAGGTAAAGAATTGGTAGCCCGTTGGTTACACGAAAAAAGCAACCGCGCCTCCTACCCGTTGGTAGAAGTAAACTGCGCCTCGATCCCAACAGAACTTATTGAAAGTGAGTTGTTTGGGCATGAAAAAGGCAGCTTCACTTCGGCCATCAAACAGCGCATCGGAAAATTCGAACAAGCCCATGGTGGAACCCTATTCCTCGACGAAATCGGGGACATGAGCATGGCAGCCCAAGCCAAAGTGTTGCGAGCCATACAAGAAGGAAAAATTACGCGTGTGGGTGGCGACAAAGAAATCAAAGTCGACGTGCGCATCGTGGCCGCCACCAACAAAAACCTGCTAGAAGAAATCGAAAAGGGCAACTTCCGCATGGATTTATACCACCGCCTGAGCGTCATCCTCATTCATGTGCCCACCCTCAATGAGCGCACGGAAGATATTCCGTTGATTGCCAACAACTTCCTGGTCGACATCTGCAATGACAACAGCATTCCGGTAAAATCGTTTACCCCGGATGGATATCAGGCCCTGCAGGATGTCAACTGGACCGGTAATATTCGTGAGCTCCGCAACGTGGTGGAGCGATTGGTCATTCTCTGTGGCGAAAAAATCACCGGAGAAGACGTGTACATGTTCTCCAACCCCGCCCAGCGTGGCGCCGATCCTTTTGGGGTGGTAGACGACTATAAAACCTTGCAAGATTTCCGCGATTGGGCTGAGAAAGTCTTCA
Source organism: Bacteroidota bacterium (assembly GCA_037975865.1). GTDB lineage: Bacteria > Bacteroidota > Bacteroidia > NS11-12g > UBA955 > UBA955. The sequence continues at coordinate 856 of JBANFU010000046.1, read as the reverse complement.
TCGAACGCAAATTGGTACAAAATGGTTGGAACGTAGCAAAAACTGCCCAAGAGATTGATATTCAGCGGAGTCACCTGTACAACAAAATTGAGAAGTACAGCCTAAAACGACGGTAAATCATGGGTGCGCCCATCGGTATTGATATTGCTTTGGCGGCGACCTTGCTCAACGATGGCAAGCTCGTTGCTATACCCACAGAAACCGTCTATGGGTTGTCGGCCAATGGCCTAAACACCGATGCGGTTGCGGCTATCTTCGCGGCGAAAAACCGACCAACGTTCGACCCTCTAATTTTACACGTCTCTAGCATCGACCAAGCGAAGTCACTTTGCAGTACCTGGCCCGCCGCCGCCTCTAAGTTGGCCCACGCCTTTTGGCCCGGTCCCCTTACGATGGTATTGCCCAAAGCCGACCATGTTCCCCATTTGGTCACAGCCGACAACCCCACTGTTGCCGTGCGCATGCCCAACAACGCCATGACATTAGCGCTGCTCAACCAAGTGTCGTTCCCCTTGGCTGCACCCAGCGCCAATCCTTTTGGTTATGTGAGTCCCACCAACGCGCAACACGTATTGGATCAACTTGGAGAGCGCATCGATTACATCCTCGATGGCGGTCCGTGTGCCATCGGCATTGAAAGCACCATTGTTTCCATTTCTGAGGATGACGAAGTCACGGTGCTTCGGTTGGGAGGGTTGGATATCGACTCTATTTCGGCCGTTTTGGGAAAATCCATTTCCGAGGTACTGACGACCCACAGCAATCCCCAAGCCCCCGGCCAGTTGGATCAGCATTATGCCCCGGGTTCATCGATGATTCCATGGGATCCAAATCAAAGCGAGGCCGAGGCCAGGCT
>JBANFU010000044.1:0-11721 GCA_037975865.1 Bacteroidota bacterium | reverse complement strand
TGTCTTTGCAGCAGGCTTTCTTTTCAGGAGCCGCAGCAGGCTTTTTGTTCTTGCAGCAGGCGTCGCCTTTGCTACACGTTTTGTCGTTATCCTCTTTGCAAACAGGCTCGTTAGAGCAACCCTCGTGTCCTTTGCCGATGAACTTGCCTTCGGCGTCGTATAGACTCATGCAAGCCGCTTTCTCAGTAGAATCGCAACCCATAGAATCGCACATCGCAGCACACTGCTCTTTGGTCATCGTAGCGCATTTGCTTAGATCGCATTTGCCCATCATTTCCTTTTCGCAATGTTGCATCTCAACACAAGCCGCACCATTTCCGTTGTTGGGACGTTCGCCGAACGATTTGCCCGCAATGAAAGGCGCAATTACCAATGAAACGATAGACATCAACTTGATCAAAATGTTCATTGAAGGTCCAGAAGTGTCCTTGAAAGGATCACCCACCGTATCACCCGTTACAGAAGCTTTGTGTGGCTCTGATTTTTTATAGAAGGTTTCACCGTTGATTTCAACGCCTTTTTCAAAAGATTTTTTCGCGTTATCCCAAGCACCACCGGCATTGGATTGGAAGATACCCATCAATACACCTGAAACCGTAACCCCGGCCAACATACCACCCAAAACCTCAGGGCCAAACAAGAAACCAACAATTACTGGAGAAATCAAGGCAATCGCACCTGGAGCCAACATCTCACGGATAGAAGCTTTGGTAGAAATCGCTACACACTTTTCGTATTCAGGCTGCGCCTTGTATTCCATGATTCCTGGGATTTCACGGAATTGACGGCGTACTTCGTTTACCATGTCCATCGCAGCACGACCTACAGCGGCAATCGCCAAAGAAGAGAAGATGAAAGGAATCATACCACCCACGAACAAACCTGCCAATACAGGCGCTTTGTAGATGTCAATCGCAGTGATACCAGAAATACCCACAAAGGCAGCAAACAAGGCCAATGAAGTCAAAGCAGCAGAGGCAATCGCAAAACCTTTACCTGTAGCCGCTGTGGTGTTACCAACCGCATCCAAGTTGTCGGTGCGACCGCGAACTTCCTCAGGCAATTGGCTCATTTCAGCAATTCCACCTGCGTTGTCGGCAATCGGACCGAAAGCGTCAATCGCCAACTGCATGGCAGTGGTAGCCATCATACCGGCAGCAGCAATAGAAACACCGTACAATCCAGCAAAGTAATATGAACCCATGATACCACCGGCCAAAACCAAAATGGGCAACACGGTTGACTCCATACCCACACTCAAACCGCCAATGATGTTGGTGGCGTGACCAGTACCAGACTGACGGATGATAGAGATTACAGGGCGTTTACCCATGGCAGTATAATATTCTGTGATGATACTCATCAAAGTACCCACAGCCAAACCAACGACGATGGCTGCAAATACACCGTTGCGGGTGAAATCTTCACCGCGCGCCGCATCAAACCAAGACATTTTCTCTGGCAACAAGGCGTTCACCACAAAATATGAAGCGATACCTGTTAACGCAATAGAAGACCAGTTACCCAAGTTCAATGCATTTTGAACGCTGTCGGTTTCATTCTTCACCCTTACAAACCAAGTTCCAACGATAGAGAATACCAATCCCAAACCTGCAATAACCATGGGCAACAAAATGGGAGAGAGACCATTGTAAGCATCAACTGCGTTGATTTCTTGTCCCAATACCATGGTAGCCAAAATGGTCGCAACGTATGATCCGAACAAATCGGCACCCATACCGGCAACGTCACCCACGTTATCACCTACGTTATCGGCGATGGTGGCAGGGTTGCGCACATCGTCCTCAGGAATACCTGCTTCAACTTTTCCTACCAAATCCGCTCCAACGTCTGCCGCTTTGGTGTAGATACCACCACCCACACGGGCAAACAAGGCAATGCTTTCAGCACCCAAAGAGAAACCTGCCAATACTTCAATGGCGGTTTTCATTTCGTCGCTGTTTACGTTGGTCACATTGAACATCTGCAAGAACACGATGAACAACGATCCCAAACCAATCACGGCCAAACCGGCAACGCCCAAGCCCATCACAGTTCCACCGTTGAAAGATACTTTCAAGGCTTTTGACAAACTGGTACGTGCAGCTTGCGTGGTACGCACGTTGGCTTTGGTTGCAATGTTCATTCCGATGTAACCGGCCAAAGCAGACAATACCGCACCGATCACGAAAGAAATTGAAATTACCCAACTAGAATGGATGGGGTGTTCAGCTGAACCGGTAAATGTACCAGACCAAGCCAACAAGATACCCGCAATGACTACGAAGTAGCTCAAAACTTTCCACTCTGCCTTCAAAAAGGCCATCGCACCTTTGGCAATGTAGCCTGCCAATCGCTGCATGTTCTCATCGCCCGCATCTTGCTTGCTAACCCATGCACTCTTGATAGCCATCACAAGGAGGCCAACAACGCCCAACAAAGGGACTAGGTAAAGGATATTGTTTGTCATATAAATATTTGTCTTCTTTTTACAGAACCGCGAAAATACACAAGTTTGCCCCAAAAATCAAAAGGACTTCCTTTGAGTGGGGAATCAAGTTGGTGAATCTCAGTTTAACCGCTTATTCCACCACGATAAATTGTCCGGAAAAATCAAAATTTTCCGTCGTTACAACCACATTAAAAATGCCTGTGCTGCCAGATTTTAATACCAATTTATACTGTCCATTGGCATCTGTCATCGCCACAGTTGATTGCATGAGCTGCCCAACCGCATTGTATATACGCACTTGAATGGCCGCATTCACGGGCAAGTGGCTCATTACAGTGGATCCCTTGCAAGGGTTTGGGTAAAGCACTGCGCCAACGGGTGGGGTATCGCCCAAATCCAAGGTGTACTTGGTATTGGCTGTGGTCGCCAAGCTTAAATTTTGATAGCTGCCCGATCCGGTGGTTTCCCATTTGAACGCCCGAACCGCGTATTTGTAATTGCCAGCATTGGGGTTCAGTGGGGTGGGCTTACAATAATCAAAGTAGGTAGTATCGGTTGTAACTGCGCTGCCCAATCCGCAGAAACTCGCGATTTCCTTGTATTCTTGGGTGTTTTGGTCGATGCGATACACAACGTACCCATCCACTTTCTCGGGAGAGCGATTCCATTTCAACAAAGTGCCTCCGTTGGATTCTGTGGCTGTGAGCCGACTTGGGGGTTTCACGTAGAGCATGTTCAGCGTGGGATCACCCATCAGCGCGATAAAGACTCCATTCCAAGAAAAGTTGAAGGCGCCATTGAAATAGTCGTTCACATTGTTTTGGGTGATTTTGGCGCCGTAGCCAATGTTTTGACCCAATCCCATGTGATGCAAATACCATTTGGGGATGCCGCCCCAACAGCTCGCCAAAGATCCCCCGGCCAAAGCGCCCCTGAGAATATTGTTTTTACTATCCCAATCGCCGAAATAACTACCGGCCAACATCGTGAACGCGTTAGAGAATTTGCCATTGTTGGCAACGAAATCGTTGGTGGTTCCTATGCCACTGCAGCTCCCGTAACTGCCCGCGCCACATCCATAGCTCCAGAGGTAAGATCCCGCGGTTTGTTCGGTGAAATAGTCTACGGCATCGGAAAAGCTATCCAATCCCACAAAGCAAGGCAAGTTATGGTATCCCGTAGAGGCGAGATTCAATCCCGTGAAATTGTTGTCGATCAGTCCCCGTCTGCGAAATTGGGTTTTGCCCAGTTTGTAGTCGTGAACCCTGTTTAAGTATTCTCGGGTCAGCTGGGTGTCGTTTTTGGAAAAGGCGTCCATGTTGTAAAAGTCGGCCCGACCTATTTCATAAGCGATGGGACATTCGGGCGCAGATTGATCAAATTTTCCGTCGCCCGGGATGTTGTGATGTCGGGCATCGGCTCCGGTGGTGCAGTTTACAATGTCATCGCCCCAGTAACAATTCACCGTGCCGTAATACACATCGGCAGGCCAAGCGCCGGTGTGATTGCCAACCCCCTCCACGTGACCGTCTGGCGGCGGCCTATCTCCGTTAGTAGAAAAGTTCCCGGAGTAAGGAACAGGAACATGACCCAGTATATACAACGCCTTGGGTGGTGCAGGTAGCCGTTTGATGTGGGCTTCCAATTTGGTTTTAACCGCATCCACTTTTTCGTTTCTTCCCACAACAACGTAGGAGGGGAACCAGCCATCCCCCAATAAATCATCGCCCAGCGTGGCGATTTCGGTTTTGAGAGATTGGATGTAACTGCTATCGATGAGCAGAACAATGCCACCGCGGGTGGGGTTGGGACGAAATTGATTGCCTACATAGATATAGCCCAACGCTTCGGTGGTTGCGTTTTTTACTTTCAGCACGCGGTATTCTCGACTTTGTCCTTTGGAAAGCGTATCGGTCCAACTGGTAATGCTCCCCAATAGGGTGGCATCGGGTCCTTTCCAGCTGTTGTTCGCATGGATGAAATCACGGTGATGGATGACGTAATTCCCTGTGTAATTGTCGTTGGGCCATTTCAACGTAACGGTTCCATCGTTGTTGACGGTAGCGGCTACTTGAACTACTTGTGTTTTGGCGATTTGCCCCCGCAAATTTGTGATGAGAAGTCCAAAGAAAACCCCTGCAAACACACGCAATGTACGCTTCATGTTTTTCAAATATATGGCTTATTTCAAAAGTGGGATTGTTTTGTGGATTCTGTGTGTATGAACATCATTGAAATCGCTTATTTTCGCATCCAAATTCGAAATGAAACAGTTTAGACTAGTATCGATGCTCCTTTTGGGGATGATTGCGGTTCAGTCGTTTGCTCAAACAGCAGCGCCAAAGCCCAAAAAACCTGCGGTTAACGAACAAAAAGAAATTTCTCCGGCCGTACAGATCTATTTTGAAACCAATAAATCAGTGATTAAGCCAGCGGAATTAATCAAGTTGAAGCGATTGCTCGATACATTGGATAGTAAAGATGAGTATCGTTTGATTTTAACAGGCCATACAGATTCATCAGGAAACGACGAATTGAATTTGAAGTTGTCTCAAGCTCGTGTGGATGGAGTTTATCAGTATTTGGTGGACAACGACATCGAAGCGGATTGGATGAACCGTCAGTATTTCGGTCGCGCCAAGCCCCGTGAAAAAGAGGAAACCTCGGAAGAGAAGAAGGCCAAAAATCGTCGTGTTGAAATCACGATTTTAGAAAAGCCGAAGCCCTTGGAAAAGCCCAAGCCAAAACCCGTATTCAAAGATACTTGTACGGCAGATACAACCATTTATGTGAACGGTGTTGGCATGACCATGAAGGTGTGCGATTTCAAGAAAATGTGTCCCCGCGGTGCCACCAACTGCATCAAAATCAAAAAGAACACATCCATTGAGGAATTGATCAGCAGCGGTACGCCATTGACTACAGCCAAGAGCGAAGGCTTGAATTGGGCCGGTGCTTACGAAGTGCGCATGCCGGGCGATACTTGCGCTGCCGTGCCCGTGACGATGACCATCGCTACAGATGCTGCCATCTATAAAAAAGCCAAGCTACAAGTGTACACTCGCGACGGTGAAACGAACATCAAACCCGACAAAACCAAGAAATTGGGTATCGCCAAAGGAAAAGAGCTGATCAAATACTCTTTCCCTTTGACGTGTAACGGTTCTTACTATATCTGTGGCCCTGCCGGCAAATCCAAAAAGGCCATCATCCTGGACAAAACCAAAAGAGCAGAAGAGATGTATGTGATTTCTCAAAGCACGATGGCGATCATTCCTTGCAAAAAGATAGGCAACGGTAAGTGGGAAGTATCGTACAGTAAAATTGAAGATCCTACTTTAACTGTGAAGTTGTCAGACGGCGAAACCATCGTATCGGACATTAACATGAACAGCATCCGCAAAATGAAAAAGCCCGGTTTGTTGCGCAAGAAATACAAAGTAAAAGGTAAACATCTTCAAGGGTAATACTGCGAAAATGGAAAAGTTGACCAACCGTTCACGCCAGGTCGTGGACAAAAAAATGACCTTCGCTGAGCAGATTTATTTGCCAGCCATATTGGGTGGAATGTGGATTACATTGAAGCACTTCTTCAAGAAACCCGCCACGTCTCAGTATCCAGAGCAAGTCCGTCCGAGGGCTGAGGTATACCGCGGGCAGCATGTGTTGAAGCGCGATGAGCAAGGAAAAGAGCGTTGCACGGCTTGTGGCTTGTGTGCCGTTGCTTGTCCGGCCGAAGCCATCACCATGGTGGCTGCGGAGCGTGAAAAAGGCGAAGAGCATTTGTATCGTGAAGAGAAATATGCGGCCACCTATGAAATCAACATGTTGCGATGCATTTTCTGTGGTTTGTGTGAAGAGGCCTGTCCAAAGCAAGCCATATTTCTGACCGACCGTATCGTGGATGCGGAATTCGGCAGAGAGGATTTTATTTATGGCAAAGACAAGCTCGTGGAGCCCGTTGATGCCCGTGTAGATATTTCTAAACGACAAGTTTGGTCTAAACAATCATAAGATGCTTCAGAATTTACCCATACCATTTTTGGTACTTTCGTTTTTAACCATATTGTCGGCGTTGTACGTTGTGACCAGCAAAAATCCGGTTCACAGTGTGTTGGCATTGATTTTTACCTTTTTCACCATTTCTGCGCACTACGTGTTGTTGAATGCGCAGTTTTTGGCTGTGGTAAATTTGATTGTGTATGCCGGGGCGATCATGGTGTTGTTCTTGTTTGTGTTGATGTTGTTGAATTTGAGCAAGGAATCTGAGCCGGTGAAGTCAAACTGGTGGGGCATTGCCGCGGCCATTTCAGCGGGATCGCTGTTGTTGATTATCACCGCTGCTTTCCAAGTGAGTGGTGAGGCAGTGGCCAAAAATCCCGTGGAAGGAATTGGGTTGGTTAAGGCACTCGGTAAGGTATTGTTTACCCGTTTTGTGGTTCCTTTCGAACTCACGGGCATTCTGTTTTTGGCAGCCATGGTAGGAGCTGTGTTGTTGGGTAAAAGAGAAAAGGCAGGAGAGGCCTTGATCTCAAAAGAAGATTCGAACGGATGAGCATTTTGAATATTTTCAATCAGGTGGAAATCAGCCACTATATTTATTTGAGCACGGTGTTGTTTTGCATCGGGTTGTTTGGTGTGCTTTTTAGACGCAATGCCATCATTTTGTTGATGTGTATTGAGTTGATGCTGAATGCAGTGAACTTGTTGTTTACTGCGTTTTCCACGTACATGGGCGATGCGGACGGACAGATTTTCGTCTTTTTCATCATGGTAGTGGCGGCGGCGGAAGCGGCTGTAGGTTTGGCGATTTTGGTTTTGGTGTATAGAAATACACGGAAAACCGATGTGAGTTTCTTGGATCAATTGAAAGGGTAAGGTATGTTGACATTGATGATATTTCTCCCGCTCATTGGCTTTGTAGTCAACGGGATATTCGGCAAATTCCTTCCCAAGGCCATCTCGGGTTGGTTGGGTACCGCTGCGGTATTGGGTTCATTTGTGATTGCGCTGATGAGTGTGATGGACTTAACGGGCGACACCACAATGCCAGAGCGCATTTACACCAAGTTGTTTACCTTCTTACACGTGGGTGGTTTTCACGTAGATTTTGCTTTCCAGTTTGATAGACTGTCTGCGGTGATGACATTGATTATTACCGGTATTGGAACGTTGATTCACTTGTATTCGATTGCTTACATGCATGAAGACAGTGGGTTTTATAAGTTTTTTGCCTACCTCAACTTGTTTATTTTCAACATGTTGGTTTTGGTGTTGGGCTCAAACTACCTCATGTTGTTTTTTGGATGGGAAGGGGTTGGATTGTGTTCTTATTTGTTGATAGGCTTTTGGTATAAAAATGCGGATTACGGCAAAGCGGCGCGCAAAGCGTTTGTGATGAACCGAATTGGAGATTTGGGTTTGTTGTTGGGCTTATTTTTAATCTACGATACCTACGGTTCATTTGAATACCAAGAAGTGTTCCGCAGTGTGTTTGCCGGATCGGCAGAATCCAATGCGGTGAACACAGCCATTGCCTTGTTGTTGTTTATCGGTGCGATGGGTAAGAGTGCTCAAATTCCATTGTATACTTGGTTGCCCGATGCGATGGCCGGTCCAACGCCAGTTTCAGCATTGATTCACGCGGCTACAATGGTGACCGCGGGTATTTACTTGGTGATTCGTTCCGAAGCCATCTATGCCTTATCGCCCATTGCACGCGAAGTGGTAATGTGGATTGGATTGGCAACCTCGTTGATGGCGGCGTTGATTGGTTTGAAGCAGAACGACATTAAAAAAGTATTGGCCTACAGTACTGTGAGTCAGCTTGGGTTGATGTTCATTGCCTTGGGTTGCGGTGCTTATACGGCGGCGTTATTCCATGTGATTACCCATGCCTTCTTCAAAGCCTTGTTGTTTTTGGGGTCGGGTAGTGTGATTCACGGAATGCACCATGAGCAGGATATCCGACAAATGGGCGGATTGAGAAAGAAAATGCCGGTGACATACCTCACCTTTTTGATCGGTACATTGGCCATTACGGGATTCCCATTTTTGTCGGGCTTTTTCTCCAAAGATGAGATTTTGGTATCTGCGTTTGCCCACAACAAATTGGTTTTCGGATTGGCCTTGATGAGTGCGGGTATCACTGGATTCTACATGTTTAGAATGTTCTTTGTTACCTTTCATGGAACTTACAGAAATACCCATCATGCGTTTGAGAAAGTGCATGAGAGCCCCATTCTCATGACGTTGCCATTGTTGATTTTGGCGGTGTTGTCTGTAGTAGGTGGCGTTGTGAATTTGCCCCATTACATGGGAGAAGGCATTTCAGGAATACTGCATCACACGTTGAGTTACGATGGCGGTGGTAAATTTTCACCCATATTGATGTATCCTGAACATGCTCCAGAAATTGCCCACACCACGGAGTGGTTGTTATTGGGAATGGCTGTTTCGGTGTTTGTCATTGCGTTCTTGTATACCCGCAACAAATATGTAACCCAAGGTGCTGTTCCAGAAGCTGACGAGGCTCAGTTGGGCATGGGGAAAGTGCTGGCGAACAAATTTTATGTAGATGAAGCCTATGATACTGCGTTTGTAGCGCCGGTAGAAGCTGCCGGTGAAGTGGTTGGAAACTACGTAGACGAGAAAGGGGTGAAGGGATTGGTTGACGGTGTTGGAAATGGATCCACCGGAATTAGTGGATGGTTATCCAAAATTCAAAACGGAAACATAGAATATTATTTGGTTTATATGGTGATTGGTATCGCCTTGTTGTTGGCTTTTAATTTGTTTTAATCATGGAAGTAATCATTATTCCAATATTGGCTTCCATCGCGGTGATGGCCTTGGGTAAGCGCAACCAAATCTGGTTGACAGCCGTTCTTTCCTTGTTGCCGTTGATTTTCGTGGCCCAGTTTTTTCAGTGGGTAGGTGTCAACGGGGGTTGGAAAACCCTGTTTGATCAGCCTTGGATTTCAGATAACATTCGTTTTACCACGGGTTTTGACGGGTTAACAGGCGTTTTGTTGTTATTGACCAACATTCTGGTGCCAGTCATCGTTTTGGCGGGCATTCGCAACGATGAAAATCAAACCAAAATCACGGCATTGACCTTGTTTATGCAGGGCGCTTTGAATGGTGTTTTTATGGCCCAAGATGGACTGATGTTCTACATTTTTTGGGAGTTGGCGTTGATTCCGATTTATTTCATCACGCTCACCATGAGTGGTCAAAATGCGTTCAAAATCACCCTTCGATTTTTCATCTACACCTTTGTAGGGTCTTTGGCCATGTTGGCGAGTTTGATTTATTTGTTCTTGCACACGGCCAATTTTTCTTTCTCGTTTGAGGCATTGCGGGCGGTTGAACTTTCTCACAGCGAATCGATATGGGTAGGTGGCGGAATCTTGTTGGCCTTCTTGGTTAAAATTCCGGTGTTGCCATTCCATTCATGGCAGGCCGATACCTACACCCATTCTCCGGCAGCCGGAACCATGTTGTTGAGCGGAATCATGCTTAAAATGGGACTCTATGGCTTGTTGCGTTGGTATTTGCCTTTGGCTCCTGAAAGCATTGAGTTCTTCCAACCTTGGGTGATAGGGTTGTCAGTGGCCGGTGTGATCTATGGGGCTTTGATAGCGATGCGACAGAAGGACATGAAGCGTTTGGTGGCTTTTTCGTCTTTGTCACACGTAGGGTTGATCGCCGCAGGGATTATGACCTTAACCATAGAGGGTTTAGAGGGCAGCGTGTTGCAAATGTTTGTTCACGGTATCAACGTGGTGGGTTTGTTTTTGGTCATTGAGATGATTGAAAGAAGCACTGGCACAAGGGTATTGGGTGAATTGGGCGGTTTGGCGAAATCCAATCGGTTGTTCATGATTTTCTTCATGTTAATTGCTTTGGGTACGGTTGCTGTGCCCTTTACCAACGGTTTCCCCGGAGAATTGCTGCTTTTAAAATCCATGTATGCGTTTAGACCTAGCTTCGCCTTGTTGTCGGGTTTGACCATCATATTCTGTGCGGTTTATATTTTCAGAATGGTACAGTTCAGTATGTTTGGTGAGGGTAAAGCGGATGTTGCGAACTTAAAATGGAATGAAATATTGGCTTTTGGAATCATTGCAGCCTTCATTTTGGGGTTGGGATTCATGCCACAAATGTTGTTAGATATCGTGCACAATAGTATTGTTCAAATCGGTCAATGGGTTTCTGAAGCAAGGGGGGTAATGTCATGATTGCACTTTTTGTAACCTTTTTCAGCGCAGTGGTGCTGTTGTTTTTGGGATTAAACAAGCGTGAATCCAATTATTCGCTTTTTGCGGCATTGGCCTTGTTTGTTTCTGCGGGATTGTCATGGGCTTGTTCTGCCAATTTGTTGTCGTTTGCAGGACTGGAATCTTGGGTTCCTGCCAACATGATGGTGTTTGGTAAAGAGCAGCATTTGTTTGCAGCGCTCTTGGCTTTTGTGGTTGGATTCATCATCTTGATGTTCAGAAAGAACGAAGTAATTGGCAACGATCAACTCGGACTGATGATGTTCAGTTTGTGTGGTGCCTACATGATGGTTTCCTACCAGCACTTGGTGATGTTGTTTTTGGGTATCGAAGTACTGTCGATTCCCCTGTTTGTGCTTGCTGGCTCCAATAAAACCAATCTGGCTTCCAATGAGGCTTCACTGAAATATTTCTTGATGGGTGCGTTTTCCACTGGGATTTTCTTGTTGGGAACAGCCTTTATCTACGGAGGTACGGGTTCCTTGGAGTTAGAAATGATGGGTATCAAACCCAGTTTCATGCATGCGATGCAAGGAATGCCCTTGCCCGTATTGATCAACGCCGGTATCATTTTGATGAGCGTGGGTTTGCTGTTTAAAGTAGCGGCCGCACCGTTCCATTTTTGGGCACCGGATGTATACGAAGGCAGTCCCAATCGCACCACGCTTTACATGGCAACGGTAGTTAAAATTGCCGCATTTGTGGCGTTTTATCGTTTTCTTAATACGTTTAGCGGCATTGCAGATGCTTGGAAAGGTTGGATGTCGGTGCTGGGTGCCACCACCATATTGTGGGGTAATTTGGCGGCATTAAAGCAATCTTCGGTGAAACGAACACTGGCTTTTAGTAGTATTGCTCACGCAGGCTATTTGGTGATGTTCTTGTTGATGGCCGACGGAACCAATACGTGGATATTGTGGTTCTATGGAACGGCATATGCCCTGGCTAGCATTTTGGTGTTCTCCATTGCCAATCAGTTAACGCAAG
>JBANFU010000110.1:0-6070 GCA_037975865.1 Bacteroidota bacterium | reverse complement strand
GCTCCTGACTACATTTTCATTCGTTTTCAACAGGAGTTTGCCAGCAGTGCTACACTGAGTGTAAGTCAGTTGTTGTTTGATGGCACCTATTTCGTGGGTTTGGAAGCAACCAAGGCTTTTATGGGGATGAGTGAACTTCTCAAAGCCAAATCCCTGAAAGACTTGCAATTGAATGTAGCCAAAGCCTATGTCACTGCGGTTTCTACGCAAAAAAACCTCGACGTCATTGAAGCCAACATCAGCTTACTTGAAAAAAGTGCTTATGAAGTGAAAGAAATGAACAAAGAGGGGTTTGTAGAATCTCTGGATGTGGATCGACTCAATTTCACGTTGAGCAATTTGTACTTACAGCGCGAAAAATTGCAGAATGCGATTATTATCACCAAGAACGCACTGAAAATTCACCTCGCATTGCCCATGAGCACGGAATTGGAATTGACAGACAACTTGGAGCAATTGGAAACCTCCTTGAATGTCAGCGGATTGGATGTGAATGGTTTTGCTCCCGCACAGCGTATTGAACACCGTATTTTGGATCAGAGTATTACGTTGGGTCAGCTCGACAACAAACGATACAAAGCCTCGGCCCTTCCCTCTTTGGTTGGTTTTTATCAAGTACAAAGAAGCACCCTGCGTAGCGAATTCAACTTTTTCCAGAGCAATTTGCCTGTCAATAACCAGTGGGTACCCTCTTCCATGTATGGTTTGAACCTGCGCGTTCCCATTTTTGCTGGTGGACTTACCCGGTCAAAATTGACTGAGACCAACATTAAAATCGAAAAGGCGAAGAATGACATGGCCAATTTTGATCGATTTGCGGAATTCGAATACAACAACGCCAAAAACGGTTATGCGGTAAACCTCAAGCAAGCTGAAAACCAAAAAGCGAATTTGGCTTTGGCACAGCGCATTTACGACAAAGCCTCGTTGAAATACAAAGAAGGCGTAGGCAGCGCTTTGGAGATGATGCAAGCCGAAACCGAGTTGCGCACAGCCAACAACAATTACATGAATGCCCTTTACGATTTAGTTATTTCAAAAATTGAACTTCAACACGCCACTGGCACCCCAATTAAATAATCCATCCATGAAACGTTATATAGTATCGATGAGTTTGATCGCAGCATTCTTGATGACTGCATGCGGTGAAAAAACCAACACTCCTGAAGCCAAGAAGGCCAAACTGGAGTCTTTGAAAAAAGAAATCGCCCAGCTTCAATCTGAGGCCAACAAATTAGAAAAAGAACTAAATGCGGGTGCCGTTGCCGACATGGGTAAAACCGTTGAGGTCGCGACCGTAAAAAAAGGCTTATTCCAAAGCTTTATTTCCATTGAAGGCGTAGCGGATGCCAACGAAAGCACCATTGCTACCCCCAAAGTCCCCGGAACCGTTATTCGCGTTATGGTACAGCCAGGCACACAGGTATCGGCAGGTCAGATTCTTGCGCAGCTTGATAACACCGCCATTTCACAGGGTAAAAATGAATTAAACCAACAGTTGGCGTTTGTCACCACCTTGTTTGAAAAGCAAAAGCGGCTTTGGGAAAAAGGCGTGGGCACGGAAGTTCAGTACCTATCGGCCAAAAACCAAAAGGAGGCCTTGGAAAAAAGCTTGCGCACCTTGGAAGCACAGATTGACATGTACAACATCAAAGCCCCTATTTCAGGCACTTTGGAAAGCGCTGATGCGAAAGTAGGTCAGGCCGTAGCACCGGGCATGCCCTTGTTCCGCGTGGTAAATATGGCCAACATCAAGGTAAAAGCGGATGTTGCTGAGTCTCACTCCAAGAAAATCAAGGCAGGCGATCAAATCAAAATCTACTTCCCTGATTTGAAATCGGAAATTGACAGTCGCATTTCTTTTGCGGCCAAATACATCGACCCGTTGAATCGCACCTTCCGTGTTGAAACCAAATTGCCCAAAGTAGACAATTTGAAACCCAATATGATTGCCAAATTGAAGATTGTGGACTACGAAAACAAATCGGCCATCAGTGTAAATTCAAACAGTGTTCAAACCACCGAATCAGGCAGCTTCGTTGTAGTAGCGAAAACCGTTCCTGGTAAAAATGGCAGCAACAACTTTGTGGCTGAGCGCAGAAAAGTAACTGTGGGTAAATCTAGCGATGGGTTGACAGAAATTCTTACCGGATTGAACGAGGGTGATTTGGTAATCACAGCGGGATACCAAGAATTGAACGACGGTCAGGCCATCTCTGGCGAATGGATGAAAGGCAATTAATTCTCAACCATGAGCAAATTCAATTTTAAAGAATTCGGTCCCACCAGTTGGAGTATCGACAACAAAACGAGCATTTATATTCTCTCGATATTTATCAGTATCGCGGGTATATTCTCATACAATGCGTTGCCGAAGGAGCAGTTTCCCGACATCGTAATCCCCACCATCATCGTGCAAACGGTGTACCCGGGATCTTCCCCCAAGGACATTGAAAACTTGATTACCAAACCTTTGGAGAAAAAAATCAAGTCGGTAAGTGGCGTAAAAAAACTGAAGAGCAATTCGATTCAGGATTTCAGCATCATCACCGTGGAGTTTGATACGGATGTTAAGGTAGATCAAGCGAAGCAAAAGGTGAAGGATCAGGTAGATAAGGCCAAGAGTGATCTTCCCAGTGACCTCAAAACCGACCCCATTGTTCAGGAGATCAATTTCTCTGACATGCCCGTATTGTACATCAACATCAGCGGTGATATTGATTTGCAGTCGTTGAAGCGATACGCAGAAATGGCCAAAGACAAGATCGAAAGCTTGCCAAGCATTACCCGTGTTGACATTGTGGGTGCGTTGGATCGTGAGTTGCAGGTAAACCTAGACTTGACAGCGATGGCCACATCTGGCCTCACGATGGACGATGTAACCCGTGCCATTCAATACGAAAACATGCGTATTTCTGGAGGCAACATCGATGTAGACAAAATGCAGCGCTCTTTGAGTGTTAGTGGAGAATTCCGCAGCAAAGAAGAGATTGAAAACATCGTAATCCGCTCAGGAACTGGGGCTACGCTGTACTTGCGCGATGTGGCGGATGTGGTAGATGGCTACAAGGAAAAAGAGAGCTATGCTCGCCTTGAGGGTAAAAACGTAATTACTTTGAACGTGGTAAAACGCGCGGGTGAGAACTTGATTGAAGCCAGCGATAAGTGTCACGAAATTGTGAAGGAGCTGCAGGACAATGGAAGTTACCCCAAAGAAATGGAAGTGGTATTTACCGGTGACCAATCGGTTAAGACCCGTACCACAGTGCATGATTTGATCAATACCATCATCATTGGTTTCATTTTGGTGACTGTGATTTTGATGTTCTTCATGGGCGCCACGAATGCCATTTTTGTGGGTTTGTCGGTTCCCCTGAGTTGCTTCATCGCTTTCTTGGTGATGCCCACCATTGGATTCAGTTTGAACATGATTGTGTTGTTCGCTTTCTTGTTGGCTTTGGGAATTGTGGTTGACGATGCGATTGTGGTAATCGAAAACACACACCGGATTTTCCATAAGGAGAGATTGCCAATCAAAGAAGCGGCGAAAAAGGCTGCGGGAGAAGTATTCATGCCGGTGTTGTCGGGTACTATGACCACCCTTGCACCTTTCATTCCGTTGGCATTCTGGAAAGGGATCGTCGGAAAGTTCATGTTCTTCCTACCCGTTACATTGATCATCACTTTGTTGGCGTCTTTGCTCGTTGCTTACATCATCAACCCTGTTTTTGCGGTAGATTTCATGGAGGACGAACACGCTGAAGAAGATCATGCCAAAACGGCACGCGGTGTAAAGCGTACGACCATTGTATTGGGCGTGATTGCGATACTCGGCTATCTTTTGGGTGGCTTTGGTGCCGGCAACTTCATCTCAACCCTATTGGGAGTATACTTGCTGCACCACTATTGGTTGCGTCACGTAATCGTGGTATTCCAAACCAAAACTTGGCCCGGTGTTCAAAATGCGTATGAGCGCGTGGTGAGATATTTGTTGGAAGGAAGCAGACCTAGAAAAACCATTTTTGCCACCATCGCTTTGTTGATTTTCTCTTTTGTGATCACAGCGGTGCGCAAACCAGGCGTGGTATTTTTCCCCCAAGCGGACCCCAATTTCACGTACGTCTATTTAACACTGCCTACCGGTACAACGGCCAAACACACAGACAGCATTTTGAAAATCGCTGAGAAACGTGTGTTCAAAGCCATCGGACAGAACAACCCGTTGGTAGAAAGTGTCATTTCAAACGTGGCCGTAGGTGCTACAGACCCTAACAGCGGCGACAGGACTACTGCCAGCAACAAGGGAAAAATTACGGTGGCCTATGTGGATTTTGAAAAGCGCGATGGCGGAAGCACCATGGCCATGCTAAAGAAAATTCGCGAGAGCATCGGTACCATTGCCGGCGCAGAAATCGTGGTTGAGCAAGAAAGAAACGGACCTCCTGTGGGTAAGGCCGTAAACATTGAAATCCGCGGCGATGAATTTGAATCGCTGGTAAGCACCGCTACCAAACTCAAAACATACTTGGATAACAAGAAAATTGCGGGGGTTGAAGAGTTGAAAACAGATTTCATCAGCTCAAAACCGGAAATCATCATCAAAATCGACCGTGAACGTGCCAACCGATTTGGTATCAGCACAGCGCAAATTGGCATGGCTTTGCGCGGTAGTATCTACGGGACTGAAGCCAGCAAATTCAAAGATGAAAACGATGATTACCCGATCATGGTTCGCGTAAAGAAACTGGATGCGAATAATTTGGATGCGTTGTTAAACATGAGAATCACGTATCGCGACATGGTTGCTGGTGGAATGATTCGTCAGGTACCTTTGAGCTCTGTTGCGTCGGCCGAATATTCCAACACTTATGGCGGTATTAACCGCATGAACCAAAAACGTGTAATTACATTGGCCAGTAACGTATTGGCGGGGTACCAACCCAACGAAGTTGTATCTCAGGTGAACGCAGCCATTGAGTCGTTCGATAAACCATCAGATATTCAAGTTATCATGACGGGAGAGCAAGAGCAACAAGCCGAAACTGGTGCCTTCCTGGGCAATGCGATGTTGGCTTCTTTGGCCTTGATTCTGATCATCTTGGTGACACAGTTCAACTCGATTAGTAAGCCTTTGTTGATATTGAGTGAGATTTTCTTGTCGCTCATCGGTGTACTTCTCGGTTTCGCCATCTTCAACAAAGACTTCTCGGTGGTCATGACGGGTATCGGTATCGTGGCCTTGGTAGGAATTGTGGTTCGTAACGGTATCTTGTTGGTTGAATTCACGGATCTGTTGCGCGAGCAAGGAGCCACGTTGAAAGCCGCCATCATTGAAGCGGGAAGAACGCGTATGACGCCTGTATTATTGACAGCTTCTGCCACCATTTTGGGATTGGTTCCTTTGGCGGTGGGGTTAAACATGGACTTCGCTACCCTATTCTCTGAATTGAACCCGCACATATACTTCGGGGGCGATAACGTTGCCTTCTGGGGTCCTTTGAGCTGGACGATGATTTACGGATTGGGTTTTGCCACATTCTTAACCTTGATTTTGGTTCCATGTATGTATTATTTGAACGAAAAATTCAAGGCCCGTGTTTATGGTTGGATGGGAAAACATTATGACCCAGACACCATGATGCGTCCGGAAGGAAGAAAATAATCCATACACTTTTTGATTTGAGCAAAAGGGGACGATAAATCGTCCCCTTTTGTTTTTCCTACGCACCGAGTACGCACTTTAACATTATTTCCAGGGGAGTGAAATCATCGGCCAGCAAGCCAGGATACAAGCACCCAATCGCGGCTGCAATATTTTCAAATGATAGCGCAAGGGGCTTGATTGGATTCAAACATCCTATTGATGAGGGACATACGAATGAAAAACGACCCCAAAGAGAAAGGGCGCCCATTGGGCGCCCTTTCTCTTTGGGGATTAGGATATTTTATTCCAATGTAAAGTTGTTCTTCTGACGCATCAAACCGCGTGTCCACAGTTCTGCTGTGTACTTACCTTTCATCAACTTGCCCGTCAACAAGCCTTTTTCAGGGAAACTCCATTTAACTTTTT
>JBANFU010000043.1:0-3081 GCA_037975865.1 Bacteroidota bacterium | reverse complement strand
ATTTTTTATTAGACACCCGCGATAAAATTGGAC
This sequence comes from Bacteroidota bacterium, assembly GCA_037975865.1. Lineage (GTDB taxonomy): Bacteria > Bacteroidota > Bacteroidia > NS11-12g > UBA955 > UBA955. The sequence goes on along the minus strand of JBANFU010000043.1, from coordinate 3,048 downwards.
TTTTCCAAAGCTCAACCCTTGGTTTTGTAGCCTTTTCCCTCCAGGTACGCCTTCACCTTGGCATGCAAATCACCCTGGATAATGATGTCGCCATCCTTAGCACTTCCCCCCACCCCGCAATGAGATTTCAATGCCTTTTCTAACGATTTTAGGTCGTCACCACTGCCTACAAATTCTTTGATCACCACGCAAGGCTTGCCATTGCGAACCTCCCTGCGCACATACAATTTTTGCTGTGCCGGCGGCAATGTCTCCTGCTCCTGATCCAACCCGTCGTTGTATTGGTAGTCGGGATTGGTGCTGTAGACGATGCCCGATTTGTGCTTGTTTTTGTTACTCATATCCTTTACGATTCCTTGCGAATGATAACCCCCGCCACCGCCTGGGCCTGAGGCATAATCACCAAATCATTGATATTTACATGGGGCTTGCGCGACACCACATACGCAATGGCATCGGCGATATCCTCCGCAATGAGATTGTCGAACCCCTCGTATACTTTCTGGGCGCGTTGCTCATCGCCATCAAAACGCACGATACTAAATTCCGTTTCCACAGCCCCGGGATGAATGCCTGTCACTTTCACTCCGTGCACCGCCAACTCCAAACGCATACTCTTGGTGAGTGCGTCTACCGCGAATTTCGTCCCGCAGTACACATTCCCATTGTCGTACACCTCCTTACCCGCAATAGATCCGATATTGATTACATGGCCTGTGCCACGTTCAATCATGTGAGGCACCACCGTTCTGCTCACATACATCAGCCCTTTCACATTGGTATCGATCATCTGATCCCAATGCTCGGTATCGCCTTCGTAAAATTTGGAAAGTCCTTTTGCCAAACCCGCATTGTTCACCAACACATCGATGTCTTTCCATGTCGACGGCAGTGCTTGATAAAACGCTTTTACCGCTGGAAGCGACCGCACATCCAATGTTTCTGTGTACACACGAACACCCGCCGTGTCCGGGTTGGATTGAAGCGCTTGTACCAACGATTGAAGTCGATCGGCCCTGCGGGCCACCAAAATCAAATCATAACCCATTTTGGCCAGCGTTTGGGCCGTTGCATAACCAATGCCGCTACTGGCACCGGTAATCATGGCAATTTTATGACTCATGGAGGAATGTCATTTTTTACAACCAACGATGATTAAATTGGGCGTGAACAAAATATTGCGCGTGCTGCGGGCGGTGGCAAACAACTGCAACTTGAGAATCAGTTCCAACCAATCGTAGGTAATGCGTCTAATGATTTCTTTGAATAGGCCCTGCACGCGCATGGTGCTTGGCAAGATGGCCACGTCCTGATATCCACAGGACAGCATCACTTGCTCGGCGGAACTGGCATTGAGGTAATTCTCGTGGGTAAAGTCGCCCAGCGCGAACGCGCTGGCCACGGGAGCGTCCATATTGGGTGTGCGAAAAATCGCCATGCCCCCGGCGTTCAGCTTGCGCTGAATCAACTGCAACAACTCCACCAACTCATCTTTGGTAAAGTGTTCTATAATGTCCATCCCCGTAATCACATCAAACCCCTCCGCAGTATCGCGTAAGTACTGCATTGCATCGCCCAACATCACCTCCGAAACACCCATTCCATGGGCCATCTTCACTTGCTCTTCGCTCAAATCCATCCCTGAAACAGACGTAAACCCGGCCCCTTTCAGCGCGGCAATCAGACTACCACTGCCACAGCCCAAATCAAACACCTTCACAGTCTTGGGCAAGGATCGAAGTTTGGGCAAAACCTCCCGTTCAAATTGCTTTTTTTCACGATCGAACAGCGATTGCGCATCCGTCAAAGAAGCCCTACCACTCTGATTCGTATGGTAATTGGCGTATAATACGTCTCTGTACTTGGTTCCACTCATGGTTAGGACGGTTTAACGGTCGATTTTAATGGAATATCCACCGCGGCCATGATGCTTACGCAGGTAGCCACCAGTTTTTCATCGCCATTGGGGAACACATCGTATACCTGCCCTTCACAGAAAATCAAATTCTGACCGGCTTTGGTCACCTTGCCCACCGACCGCAATTTTGGCGCCGTGGATGGATTTACATAGGAGATTTTCAAATCTACCGTGACCACGTTTTTTGATACTTCCGTGCCATTGTACACAGCGGTATAGGCAGCAATCCCTGTGGTTACGTCGCAAAGCGTGGCCGTTACCCCACCGTGGGTGAATCCCGTGTGCTGCATGTGATGGTCCTCAATGTTGAGTGACATACTCGCTGTGTGCAGATCGATATCGGTGAGCTCCAATCCAATGTATTGGATGAATTGATTTTCCCGCAATCGGGTGTCCATGTAGGCTTTTAACGCTTGATTCATGATGGAGTGCAAATTTACTTGATTGGGTTGTAGGTTGATGCTTGCAAAAACACATTCGACTTCATTGGCTGCCACACTTGCTCTAACCCCGCTTGATTTTTATCGGCATAGGCCTGGGCGATGCGCAACCCGATGAAATTCCCTATCAGGGGTGGACAATCCTCCGGCACGCCGCCACCATAGGTTTTATTACCGAAAGCGAAATAGCGTTTGTAATCGTTAAACTTGGTGCTAAACAGAATTTGTTTGTCGAGGTAATGCTTCCAAATCTGACCTTCTTCGCGCATCATCCATTCCCATTCTGCCTTTTCATAGCCCAGCAATTCCCAAGGGTTTCGCTTTGGAAACAACTGAAGCACACTGTACCACAGCTTGCCTTGGAACACCATTTCATCCAACATGGTAGCGCGGGGATTGTTGGGTTCGTGGTGCATTTTCAGGTAGTTCCATATCAACTGCGAAGCAATTTGATCGCTGTTGTTGTAGCGATTGAAAAAGGGTGGCATGTCCAACAGCGCGTAGGCTGGGAAGGTATCGTTCAAAAACAACTCCTCACTGAAGGCCAAAATCACCTCGGATTTCTTCGTTTTGACGTCGTATACGGTATCCACAAATGTGTTGTAGTTGCTGAACTGCGATAGGTAACTATACACCTTTGCGTTGGGTGTAGAGGGTATGGCTTGCTGCAAATTGGCCCAAGCCTGCTCC
>JBANFU010000037.1:0-3648 GCA_037975865.1 Bacteroidota bacterium | reverse complement strand
AAGGTGGCACTTAAGAGCGATAAAGTGGGGGAACCTCCGGTGGTGGAGCGCAAGACCATCGCATCGGAATATCAGGAGCTAGACGATGAGGATCGCCAGGATGAGGGCGGAAATGATGGGGACGATGGTCACGATGGCGGCGAGGTGAACGGCGGTGGAGATGGCACCGTGATTTTGGGCGGAGATGGCTCTCCACAATTGAATTTGCTATGACGCAGCGCATTTGTCCGACCGCCTGGCAAGATTACGAATTGATCGATGTGGGCGGTTTTGAAAAACTGGAGCGATTTGGGAAGTGGATATTGCGCAGGCCGGAACCACAGGCCATTTGGGATAAGCGATTGGGGGAGAAGGAGTGGCAAAAATTGGCGCATGCGAGTTTTGTGAAGGCTGCGGGGGCTGATGCGGAAAAGGGTCAGTGGTATTTGAAGCCCGGAATGGCCGATCGCTGGTGGATCCAATACAAGCAGGGTGGGTTGATGTTGAAATTCCGTCTGGGATTGACGTCGTTCAAGCACGTGGGATTGTTCCCGGAGCAGGCGGCGAATTGGGATTGGATTTACGACAAGGTGAAGGCATTGAATGTGGGGGAGAAGCCCCGGGTGTTGAATTTGTTTGCGTATACGGGAGGTGCTTCCTTGGCGGCTTGTGCTGCGGGTGCGGAGGTTACGCATGTAGATAGCGTAAAGCAGGTTGTTTCTTGGAGTCGGGAAAACATGGAGGAGAGTGGATTGAACGGGATACGGTGGGTTGTGGAGGACGCGTTCAAATTTGTGCAGCGCGAGGTGCGCAGGGGGAGAACGTATCACGGGATTCTGCTGGATCCCCCGGCCTACGGCCGGGGCCCCGATGGGGAGAAATGGTTGCTTGAAAAGCAACTCAATGAATTGATGCAGCTGTGCGGACAATTGCTCGATCCCCAAGGGTTTATGCTTTTGAACCTCTACAGCATGGGTTTTAGTGCCATGGTGGCAGAGAATTTGGTGAAAAAACACGTCTCTACCCAGAATGTTGGTCACATGAACAGCGGCGAACTCTATCTCCAAGACCAAGGCGGCAATGCCCTGCCTTTGGGTACCTTCGTCCGGTTGTAATTGGTACTACCCCCAGATTGCTTGTCGAATTGTTGCACCCATTCAGCGATTCGTTGGGTCCAATCCACATTCTCGCCCAACTATCCCTAATTTTGTTTTAATGAGTTCGGTAATTGAGGCCATCGATGTCTGCAAGACCTTTGGCGAACAACGCGTATCCAAAAACATTTCTCTGAATGTAGCTGAAGGCAGTATTTATGGGCTCTTGGGTCCGAACGGTGCTGGTAAAACCACCCTCATCCGCATGCTGTCGACCATCACACAACCCGATTCCGGCGAGATTCGGTTCCGCGGTGAAGCGTTGAAAGAAATCCATGCCCACCAAATGGGCTATATGCCCGAGGAGCGCGGACTGTATAAAAAAATGACGGTGGCCGAGCAGTTGCTGTTTTTTGCTGAACTCCGTGGCCTGTCAACCCGCGACGCCCAGGCGGCCGTGAAACATTGGCTGAAGCGATTGGATATGATGGATTGGGCCCGCAAAAAGGTGGAAGAAATCAGCAAGGGGATGGCGCAAAAAGTACAATTTGTATCCTGTGTATTGCACAACCCCAAATTGTTGATTTTGGATGAGCCTTTCAGTGGGTTTGATCCTGTCAATGCCGACCTCATCAAAGACCTGATATTGGAATTGAAGCATGGGGGTACCAGCGTGATTTTTTCTACGCATCGCATGGACAATGTAGAGAGTTTGTGTGATCATTTGGCCATCATTCACCAGGGGGAGAAGGTGCTCGATGGCAGCGTGAGCGAAATCAGGCGGAATCATTTCACCGGTATGTTTGATGTGGGATACCACGGCGAGGTGGATTGGTTGGATGCCAAGGTTAAACCCGTGTCGGTTGAGCATCACAGCGATGGTAAGGTGATGTATCGCTTTCAAACGGGCCAGGATTTTGGTCCCACCGACCTACTCTCTGTGGCGATGGCCAAGGGCGGCTTGGTGCATTATTCAGAGCATATTCCCAGCATTCACGAGATTTTTGTCAATACGGTTTCCAAGGGCGGCACGCCCATCGCCTTGTAAGCATCGGATCGAAAACAGAGTATAATTACTGAAACATGAAAAACATTTTTGTTGTATTTAAACGAGAATATCTCACCCGGGTGAAGAACAAAACCTTCATCATCATGACCTTTTTGGCGCCGTTGTTGATGGTGGGATTTTATGCCGCTACGATTTATATCGCCACGGAGACCGGGGAAGACAACCGCACGAAAACGGTGTATTTAACCGATTACAACCCATCGTTGATGTTGAGTCACAATCCGCCGGCGAATTATGTGTTTTTGCCAGCGCCCAGCAATGAGGATTCGGCCATCGCCGATGTGAAAAGTGGGGCCGTGTTTGGCTGGTTGAAGGTGGAGGATCGCGACACCCGCGCCATTGATTCGGCTACGTATTATACCTCGGAGACCCCGTCGTTGGTGGAAATGGAGGGACTCAAAGAGTGGATTAAGGGGAAGGCCAACAAGCATCAATTTGCGAAGATGGGGTTGCGGGAATCTCAGATCGACAGTGCACAGGCGAGTTGTGATATTTTGACGAAGGAGGTGAGCAATAGCGGTGATGTTCAGGAGAGTTCGAGTACGTTGAAGAGCGGGATTGGGTTTGCGTTGGCGTTCATGATTTACATTTTCATTTTCGTCTATGGTTCTATGGTGATGCGTTCTGCGATGGAGGAGAAAACCAACCGGATTGTGGAGGTCATTGTAAGTTCGGTGAAGCCTTTTCACTTGATGATGGGCAAGATTTTGGGTGTTGCGGCGGTGGGACTTACGCAGTTTGTGGCGTGGATCCTGTTGGCGGTGGGATTGGTGATGGGGATCAGTGCGATGTTCTTGAATTCGGGCGGCGGGATGACCACCCAGCAGGCAGTACAAAAGGGGATAGAGGCGCGCACGGGGATGGCCACTGTGGGGGCGATGGGTGGCGATGGCGCTCAGGTTGCCGTATCGGGGTCTGAGGGGGCACGGGATTTGGCGGCGGAGTTTACGGAGCCGCTCAGCAATTTGCCTTATTTTGAGATCATTGCGGTGTTCTTGTTGTTTTTTGTGGGGGGATATTTGTTGTATTCGAGCATTTTTGCGGCCATCGGGTCGGCGGTGAATCAGGAGTCCGACGTGCAACAGTTTATGATGCCGGTGACGTTGCCCTTGGTTTTTGGGTTTGTGATCGCGCAGACGGTGGCGTTAAAAGCGCCGCATGGGGCCATGGCCAAGTTGTTTTCGATGATTCCGCTGACCAGTCCCATTGTGATGGTTGTGCGGGCGCCATTTGGTGTGCCATTGAGTGAATTGGCTTTGAGTTTCGGCTTGTTGGTGCTCATGTTTGTGCTGATGGTGTGGCTGAGTAGCCGGATTTATCGCATCGGTATCTTGAGTTATGGCAAGAAGCCTACATGGAAAGACTTGTGGAAGTGGTTGCGTTAGTAGAGGGGAGCGCCAGGGGTAGCTCGGGAAAGAGCCAATGCCATCGCGAGAATGGATTGCGCGTTTGTGTGATGGTGTGGCGGAATGCTACAGGGTGTAGGTTAAGCCATAGGCCAGGCCG
>JBANFU010000026.1:0-4592 GCA_037975865.1 Bacteroidota bacterium | reverse complement strand
GGGGTGAGTGAATTTGAGAAGGCGGGATTCACGGCGGTGCCTTCGGATTTGGTGAAACCGATGCGCGTGGGTGAGTCGCCGGTGCAATTGGAGTGCAAAGTAATTGATATCAAGGAATTTGGAGAAGGCGGCGGATCCGGTAAACTGATTATGGCACAGGTGCTGAAAATGCACATCAACAAGTCGGTGTTGGACGCCGACGGAAAATTGGATCCTTTCAAGTTGAAGTTGGTGGGTAGGATGGGTGGCGCCTGGTATTGCGTGCCTGAGCAGGATGCCATGTTCCAATTATCGCAACCGATGCAAAAGACCTTGGGATTAGACCGTTACCCGGAACATGTGAGGTTGAGTAAAATCCTTACGGGTAATGATTTGGGTAGACTGGCTGGTTTGGCGGAGGAGCCCACACAAGACGATTTTGCGGCGGCGGTAGCTTGGCTGAAAGAGCGCGGTGAAAACCCCTTAGACTTGGATAGTTTAACGTCGCGAGCGTTGGGGGCTCAGGACTTGCTGGGTTGGGATAAATTGCGGGAAGCGGCGGCGTTGTTGCTGCTGTGAGGACGGCTTTGACCTTACGATAACAATCGCTTGACGGTTTCGCTGATGATTTTTCCATCGGCGACTGCGCCCATGGCTTTCATGGCAACAGGCATCACTTTACCCAAATCTTTCATGCCACTGGCACCGGCTTCGGCGATGATGGCTTTCACTTGGGCTTCGATGTCTTCGGCGCTCATTTGGGCGGGCAAAAATTCTTCGATGACCGCGAGTTCGGCGCGTTCGATAACGGCCAAGTCTTCCCTGCCTTGTTGCACGTAAATATCGAGGCTGTCTTTGCGCTGTTTGGCCATTTTTTGCAAGGCTTTGATGCACATATCATCGGTGACTTCACTCACCCCCTCGGCGGTTTGAAGGAGCAAAAATGCACTCTTTATTCCGCGCAAAGCACGCAACCGATCTTGTTCTTTGGCTTTCATTGCAGCCATGATTCCCGCATTTACTTGTTCTATCAAAGACATACCACAAAGATAGTTAACTTTGCACTGATTTTATGAGTACCGAAAGACCTGTCCGCGTTCGTTTTGCCCCCAGTCCAACCGGCCCACTCCACATCGGTGGTGTGCGCACGGCTTTGTATAATTATCTCTTGGCCCGCAAGCATGGCGGCACCATGATTTTGCGCATCGAGGACACCGACCAAAATCGGTTTGTGCCCGGAGCGGAGCAGTACATCATGGAGAGTTTGAAGTGGGTAGGCATCGAAATCGATGAGGGAATTGAGCAGGGTGGACCGCACGCGCCTTACCGTCAGAGCGAGCGCAAACCCATGTATGCCCAATACGCTTACGACCTGATTGACAAGGGATTGGCGTACTATGCCTTTGATACCGAGGAGGATTTGGAGCAAATGCGCAAGCGGTTGGAGGCCAGTAAAATGCAGCCCGCCTACGATTCTGTGAGTCGGATGAGCATGAAGAATTCGCTCACATTGCCAGCCGATGAGGTGAAAGCCCGTTTGGATCGCGGCGATAATTTTGTCATTCGCATCAAATTGCCCCGCAAGGAGGAAGTGCGTTTCCACGATGTCATTCGTGGCTGGGTGGTGGTGAGCACATCCACCATGGACGATAAAGTATTGTTGAAGGGGGATGGCATGCCCACTTATCATTTGGCCAATGTGGTGGATGATTATTTGATGGGTATCAGCCATGTGATTCGCGGTGAAGAGTGGTTGCCCAGTGCGCCGTTGCACGTGATGTTGTACCGCTATCTGGGTTGGGAGGATGTGATGCCTCAATTTGCCCATTTGCCTTTGTTGCTCAAGCCCGAGGGCAACGGAAAGCTGAGCAAGCGCGATGGAGATCGATTGGGATTCCCGGTATTTCCGTTGCAGTGGACCGACCCCAAAACGGAAGAAGTGAGCAGCGGGTACCGCGAAAGTGGATACTATCCCGAAGCGGTAGCCAATATGTTGGCGCTGTTGGGATGGCACCCGAGCGGGAACCAAGAGATGTTCTCCATGGAGGAGTTGATCGCCGAGTTTAGCTTGGAGCGTGTGAGCAAGAGCGGCGCCAAATTCGATGTTCAAAAAGCTTTGTGGTTTAACCAGCAATACTTGCAGCGCAAACCGTTGCACGAGCAATACGCCTTGTTGAAACCCCAAATTGAGGCCAAAGGGTATGATGCCTGTCAGGAATACGTGGAGCAAGTGATCGCCTTGATGCGCGAGAAAGTACAGTTTGCCAAAGAGGTGATTGAAGAGGGATATTATTTCTTTGAGGTCCCCAAATCATACGATGAAGAGGTGATTCGCAAGAAGTGGAAACCCGAAACCGGCACACACATGCTGGGGTTGGCCGATGCGTTTGCGCAGTTGGCAGAAAATGCGGTGGCTGCGGACTACGAAAATGCCTTCAAATCATACTGTGAAACGGCCGGAGTGAAGACGGGTGAATTGCTGCAGCCGTTGCGCGTGGCCGTGAGTGGCGCGCCCATGGGACCGCCAATTTGGGATATGATTGCCTTGATTGGTCGCGACTTTATCACACCGCGTTTGCGCACAGCGGCCGAGAAAATTACGGTAGCGGGCGCCTGATGGCGTTTTTGCGTTTTCTTTTGGCGATGTAAATCCCTATTTTCGCTTTTTAATCCATTTAAAACAACTAGTTAACTCGATAATGAATTCTTTTGCTCGTTTAAATCGCATCATGGGCTGGGTGATGTTTGCCATCGCTTTGGTCGTGTACACACTCACATTGGAACAGAGCGTGAGTCTTTGGGACTGTGGTGAATTTGCCAGTGCTGCCTACAAGTTGCAAGTGGTTCACCCTCCAGGGGCGCCTTTGTTTTTGATGATTGGTCGATTGTTCTCTTTGATGGCGTCTTCGCCTGAGATGGTGGGCTTCTGGATCAACATGTTGAGTGCCGTAGCCAGTGCGGGTACGGTGATGTTCACCTTTTGGATCACCACTTATTTTGCGGATCGCATGGTGGATGAGACCAATGAAAACAAGACTTTGTTGGTGTTGGGTGCGGGCGCAGTAGCGGCGTTGACCAATACGTTCATCGACAGTTTCTGGTTTAGTGCCGTTGAGTCTGAAGTGTATGCGTTGAGTTCGTTCTTTACGGCGTTGTCGTTCTGGGCCGTATTGCGTTGGTGGAAATCTGCCGATGATGTATCGGCCGATCGTTGGATGGTATTCATTGCCTTCATGATTGGTTTGGCGTTGGGAACGCACATGTTGAACTTGTTGGTTATTCCAACGGTTTGTTTGGCCTACTATTTCAGAAAATACCAAGTCACCCGCAATGGGGTCATCATGGCCTTGGGGGCTTCGGCGTTGGCGCTGGGTTTTGTAATGAAAATTGTTTACCCAGGTATTCCCTGGTTGTTGGCGACCATGGATCGCATTTTTGTGAACGATTTGGGTCAGGGTTTCTACTCAGGTACCTTGGCCGCGGTGGTGTTGATCATCGGCGTGGCGGGTTACTTGCTTTACTACACCCATAAAACAGGTAAGCGCAATTGGAACGTGATTTTGATGGCTGCTTCCTTTGTGGTGTTGGGTTATTCATCCTACGCGATGGTGATCATTCGCTCTATGGCCAATCCTGCCATCGACATGAACAACCCAGAGGATCCCTACAAATTTTATGGTTATATCACCCGTGAGCAATACGGCGACCGTCCGTTGATGTATGGTCCCTATTTCAACGCACCGGAGAGTGGATACAAGGTGATCGGAAAGAAACGCTTTAAAGGAAAAGATCGCTACGAAGACGGTGGCGACAATTTCGACTACACCTATCCCGATGAGTACATGACTTTGTTCCCGCGGATGGGTAAGAGCAACAAGCCCAATGATGCGCGTGGATTCCGTGATTATGGTGGGATGACCGACGTGCAAAATCGCATCGATGAATTGCAGGGCTTGGGACAGCAGCGGGCGTTGACCGAGGAAGAGCAGCAGGAGTTGCAGTACCTGAATTACCAGAAGCCCACCTTTGGCAACAACTTGAGTTATTTCTTTGGCTATCAGTTGCGTTACATGTATTTGCGCTATTTCATGTGGAATTTTGTGGGTCGTTTCAACGATCAGCAAGCCGTGATGGGCAATACGCGCTTCGATGGCAACTGGTATAGCGGGATTCCGTTGGTGGATCGTTTCGTGGTAGGTCCGAATGAAGGCATGCCCGACTATTACAAAAATCAAAAAGCAAAGAATCCCTATTTCTTCTTCCCTTTGTTGTTGGGAATTTTGGGATTGTTGATGCACGTGAAGAAGCAGAAATACGATTTCTGGTTGGTGATGACACTGTTCTTGTTTACCGGTGTTTTGATCAACGTATACATGAACCAGCCGCCGTATGAGCCGCGCGAGCGGGATTACGCGTTGGTGGGTTCATTCCAAACCTTCTGTATTTGGGTGGGATTGGGTGTGTTGGCCTTGGCCGATATGCTGACCCGCAGGTTGGGCAAGAAGAGTGCGATTGTTGCTACGATGGCTTCAGTGTTGTTGGTGCCTGTGAACATGGGCTACCAGAACTGGGATGATCACGATCGCAGTGGTCGCAGCATCGGTATCGACATG
>JBANFU010000038.1:0-7991 GCA_037975865.1 Bacteroidota bacterium | reverse complement strand
AAGGATTCACGAACATAGGTTTTTTTATGTTTGCCCTCCGCGTTTGCCAAATAGTTCATATTGGCCACTTTGCGCATGGTTTTTACGGCATCCAAATTTTGTTTCTGTAACCAATAACAATGTCCCGCCATACCCAAGGCTACGGTGTCGCCAGTGAGTTCATAGCTGTTTTTATACATCTGAAGCGCCCTTGGATAACGGCCTTGTCCGTAATTGCTGATCGCCTCTTTGTTGTTGGCGACAACCAACGCGTTGAATCGCTCTCCGTATTGCTTAAAGAATTGTCCGTCATCATCATAGGCTTTGGCTTTGACAGCACTCTTCATGGCTTCTTTGAAGTAATCTACATCGCCTTTGCGGTATTTCTCAATTTGATACATTTCGTATTCAGATATCGCTTTGATGTACCAAAGTTCGGTTTCTGTTTTATCATCTTCCAGTCCTTTGGCACTCATTTTTTGGGCCTCAACGTATTTTCCAGCTTGGAAATACTCGCGGGACTTCAGTACTGCTTTTGTTTGTGCAGAGACCAAACTTGTTGCCAAAATAGACAGAGAGAGGAGGATGTGTTTGATGTTCATGATTTTCAAGGCGAACCAGTACAAATAAAACAATAACCAACAACAATTTCACATGGCGTTGGTAAAGGGTGTAAAAAATCTGAAAGGATCAGCGCATCAGGGTGATGTCGGTCTTGTGAATCTGCCGAAATCCATTGTTTCCCATCAATTCAATGAAGCAGACATAAACACCCTCTGGAGCCTCTTTGGATTGGTAGTAGCCATCCCAGCCGACATTCAAATCTTTGGTTTCAAATACCTTTTCGCCCCATCGGTTATAAATGCGCATTTCCATCGCTACAAAACCCTCCAAATACGGACGGTAAACATCGTTGGGTGTCGCAGCATTGGGCGTGAAGGCGTTGGGGATATGAACGATGGGCGGACAACTATCGATCAGATTGACTTCGTCAAAGGCACTGCAACCATCGGCGGATGTAACGGTTGCACGATAGGTTCCTGCCGTGGTAGCCAGAATGCTTTGGGTGTTTTCATTGGTGGGTGTCCATGTATAGGTGTAGCCGCTGCCCGCACCCGCATCGAGCCGCACAGCGGTATTCCGACAAACGAATTGATCTTTCCCCAAATTGACCTTGGGGATTTCCCCCAGTTTGACCGTGATGGTTTTGCTGGTCACCGCGCACTTGCTATACACTTTTACGCTGTATGTCCCTGTTTTTTGTATGGCCAAAGTTCGATTGTTGGTGTCCAACGCACTGAGGTCTACATCGGTGCTTGTCCAATGGTAATTCCACCCCCTGTGATTATTACCTGCATTCAGGGTTAAATTGACGGCAGGATTACACAAACTGGTGTCTTTCAAGGGGATGGGTTCCGGTGCGGCCCAAATGACCAATACGTATACCGATTTGGTGGATTTGCTCCCGTCGCTGAATGTAGAAGTACACTCTGTTAAGTACAACCCAGTGTCGGGATAGCTGATGTTCTGAGGCTCGCGAGCACCTGAAGTATTGGGCGTTCCTCCCTGAAAGGTCCAAGCCCAAGCCACCGAAGGCAAACTGCCCGGTTCGTTGAACTCTTTGTAGTTAACGCTGCTCCCTTTGCAAATGATGAGCGATGGTGTCTGCGCGGCCAATGGGAGGGCCGACAAACCAAAACCAATCAATAACCAAGTTAAAAGGACCCAACGTTTCATTACATCCACAAAAATAAGGCTTTTCCCAATTTATTGTCGACGGTTGGCAAGCAAAAGGGGAGGGCCACCATCAAAGGGATTGTCTGATCGCCCCAAGCTATGAATTTCCAAGCCATTGGCCCGCTTAACCGCATCGTTTCCATACCGATTTCGCAGTCGATCCATCGCCTGATACAAGTTGGCCATCTCTTCGCTGTCTTCAAATAAGTTCATCTGAAATCCGCCACTCACCAAATCACTGAGCCTCACCCCAATCAAACGAATCAATAGCCGACGATTGTAGAGTTTGTCGAACAGCTCCAACGATTTTCCAATCAATACATGGTCGGCACTGGTATAGGGTATTTTCGCCTGCAACGTGTGGGTGTTGAAATCGCTGTACCGCACTTTCACCGTGATGCAAGCACAGAGCTTGTCGCCTTTGCGCAGTTGATAGGCCAAGTTTTCTGCCATCGCACTGATGATATTGCGCAGTTTTACCACATCAATGGTGTCTTTTTCAAACGTTCTTTCTGTACCAATGCTCTTGCGCTCTTGGTAAGGTTCTACTTTGCGATTGTCAATCCCCTGTGCCTTCTTCCATAAATCGATCCCCGGTTTTTGTAAGGTTTTGAATAACAATTCCATGGGCATCTCTTGCAGCGTTTTGATGTATTGTATCCCCAAGCCCCGCAGTGTTTTGTAGGTCTCTGTGCCTACCCCCGGGATTTTTCTGACCGATAGTGGCGCCAAAAATGGAATTTCATCACCGAAATCTACCTTCCGCTGTCCGGATGGCTTGGCCGTGCCCGTGGCGACCTTGCTCACGGTCTTGTTGCTGGCCACCCCAAAACTAATGGGCAATCCCGTTTCCTTCAAAATCTTGGCCTTCAACTCCATGGCCAACTTCCACGTGCCAAAGAATTTTTCCATCCCCGTTAAGTCGATGTAAAACTCGTCAATGCTGCTCTTTTCATACAAAGGCACCGATTCGGCAATGATGGTGGTGACATCCTTCGAGTAATCACTGTATAGCTGTGAATCCCCCCGGATGATGATGGCGTTCGGACACAATTGCTTGGCTTGTTTCATGGGCATCGCGCTGTGAATCCCAAAAGACCTCGCCTCGTAACTGCAACTCGCTACCACGCCCCGGTCACTATTGCCCCCGATAATCACAGGCTTACCCACCAAGGCGCTGTTTTTTAGTCGCTCTACACTCACGAAAAATGAGTCTAAATCCATGTGGGTGATGATGGGTTGTGTCATTTTGGTAATTTAATTAACAAATTTTCGTCAATAAATTAATCAAAATTATCGAACCTGCAAACAAAAAATCAGAAATTGTGGGTAATTGGCACGTAGGGGTTGATCCTTGGAGATATAGGTGCGTCACTACTGGCTGAGAACCTCCGGACTAAGTGGCTGTGAGCGAATAGAACAGCGCTTAAAAGAGCGACAATTGCTCAGGCAGCAACCTGAACGTTTTGCGGTGATGGGGAGTGATGCCGAAATCGCGAATCGCCTGTCGGTGCTGCATCGTTGGATACCCTGCATTGCGATCCCACCCATACTGGGGATGCGCTTGGTGAAGGTCTTCCATGAGTTCGTCGCGGTGTGTTTTGGCCAAAATACTGGCAGCGGCAATGTGCAGGAACCGCCCGTCGCCCTTTACCTCTGTTTTATGGGGAATGGATCCGTAGGTTTTGAATCGATTGCCATCCACCGCAATAAAATGGGGCACAGTGCCCAAATTGTCTAGCGCCCTGTGCATCGCCAAAATGCTGGCATTGAGAATGTTGATTTTGTCGATTTCGGTTGGACTGCAACTGCCCACCCCCCAGAAAAGGGCTTCTTTTTCGATAATCTGTCGCAACGCTTCGCGTTGCGCCTTGCCAACTTGTTTGGAATCGTTGAGCCAAGGATGGTGAAAATCAGCGGGAAGAATGACCGCCGCAGCCACTACCGGACCGGCCAAACAACCCCTGCCAGCTTCATCGCAGCCAGCTTCGAGCTGAAATTCGCTGATTTTGGGTAACAAGGCCATGATTGTACGCGATATTCGTTGATTAAGGCGGCGGCGTCAAGATTGTCGTTTGCCCCACAAAGCCCAGCCATATTTGAGGGTGACTTCTACGCTTTGCCAAAAACAAATGGCTAGCCCATTGAAACCATACATCCAGCCTCGTTTGAGTCCATAATTGCGAAGGAAACGCACCGGGCCGGCGGTGAGCAGTTTGATGAGTAAAAAGGCAAAGGTTAGTTGGTTTCGGACGGGGGCGCCAGCGGAATCAACAAGTTCTGCTTGTATGGCACGTCCGCCAATTTTGCCAAATTTAAGGGCTTGAAGTTTCACCGCAGCCAAATCAGCATAGGTGTAGTGCAAGATATCCCCCTCCATTTTCTGAACGGGGTAACGAGATTCTATTACAAATTTGTCGTGGGGATTTCGCCCTTGCCACTGTCCGCAGGTACGATCCCATAGGCGCAATTTGGCATCGGGATACCAACCACAACCGCGAATGGGAGTATCGCCCAGATGGTTGAGGCGCGAAAAGATATATCCTTTGGTTTTTCCGTAAAGTAGCCCGTTTTGGATGGCGATTCGCATGGTTTCACGCAATCTATCCGATAGGCATTCATCGGCGTCGAGACTCAATACCCAATCATTGGCTGCTTGGTCTTTGGCCCAATTTTTCTGCTGGATATGTCCCTCAAACGCGTGATGTAGCACACGTGCACCCATCGATCTGGCTATCTCAACCGTGTCGTCGGTACTAAAACTATCAACAACAAGAACCTCATCAACCAAATCAACAACAGATTGGATGCACCGGCCGATATTGGCCGCTTCGTTGAATGCAATGATTACCGCCGATATCTTCTTGGAAGACTCCACGACGGCGAAGATAGGAATTAAGTGTATTCGCTAAGGATTATTCACGAAATTCCCTTTCACCAAGCAACATGTTTGTTTTCCTTATGGTCTTTTAACTATGAAAGCGAAATGGAAAGGTATAGTGGTTTGTTTTTTCGCGATTTCATCGGGTATGGTTGGAATGGGTGAAATCAAAGCCCAAAAATTACAAGTTGATTATCCAGACTCTTTAAGTTGCCAATTAGATACCAACTATTTTCACAGCACTGAGTACGCAAATACCCACTATTGGCATCCTGTAGAACCTTGGACCGAGGACACCAATTTTCTCAACAGTCCCGTACCCAACATTCAATTTATCAAAATGGTCATTGACAACAATGAATCCATTTCTGTAGCGATTGATTCGGGGGTGATCTATTTGTTTATGCCCAATCATTGCTACGGCTTGGTTTGTTTAAAATACAGTCACGGTTTTCAATCGAAGCCTGTGTTGATCAATTATGGATGGCTGAACAACACATTGCTGGGCTGTATAAGCAATATTCACATCTTAAAAGAGGGTGATAAATGGTGTGGTATTGCATTTATTACGGGAACAGAAAATCGAAGCAGAATTGTGCGATTGGAATTTGGTAATTCGCTCAATAACATTCCCAAAGGAAAGGAAATCATGATTTACAGCGGGTCCCAACTCGCCAGCCAGATTTATATGACTCGCGTGAATGGTGCCTTGTTTGGCTATGGCGTTGACCGACGTGACAACGGATTTACCCAAATCAATTTTGGAAATTCCGTAATGAATACCCCAGAATTCACATTTCTCAAAGTTCCTTTCCGCAAATGCCAATTTAGGGCGCTCACCATGGGGATGGATACTTCAGGTGATCATTGGATCTTGGCACCTACGATCAGTTCGGGCAATTTTGTATTGGTAAAATTGGGCAAGGATCCATTGAATAAAAATCCGGAAATCGATTCTATCGGCATGTTTGGAATACCTGGCGGAGACTATTTGGGCATTATGTCATACACCGTGGCGGGCAAAACATTCGTTTGGTTAAACAACGAAAACAACAGACAGAACTTTTTTTATTTTGGCAACGGAATCTACAAACCTCCCACAGTGGTCAAAGGATTGGGCAATCCATTCAACGCGATATGGGATTATGGTGGGATGACACCACCATTTCGATTTCAAGATACGCTGTATGCCATATCGAATTCGGAATATGAGGGATTGTACTTGATGAAATTCTCAATGAACAATTCATCCTATTATCAGTCGCTACAAACCAATTTTATTGATCGCAATACCCCTGAATTGCACTTCAAAAAAAATCCCAGCAAATCCACCAACTCAGAGATCCGAATGCGCTATGTGATCAATGAAGGGCGGCCTGATCAGCGAGATACCATTTTCTCTGTGGTGTCGCGCGAATGTCCCATTGATCCCAACTGCAAAATTTGGGTCCCCGATGCTTTTTCGCCCAATGGCAATGGATTGAATGATCTCTTTGGGATGAAAAGTTCATGCGAAATTTATCGTGCGCAGATGATTATTTACAACCGCTGGGGACAGGCGATACACCGTTCACAGGGTGAGAATCCCACTTGGGATGGTCAATTTGCTGGTGAAGATTGTCCGGAAGGTGTATATGCGTACAAATTGATTTATCAGGTGGGCGAGGGTTATCCGGAAAAAGTACATTCAGGAACCCTCTTCCTCAGCAGGAAATATTGATGTATTGGATTTTGGGGTTGGATTATAAAAAAAGCCCCTCATTTCTGAGAGGCTTTTGGTGGGCCCTGCTGGGTTCGAACCAGCGACCCCCTGATTATGAGTCAGGTGCTACTAACCAGCTGAGCTAAGGGCTAAGCGCCCATTTTTATTGGGTTTGGCTAATGGAAAATATCTTGTAATTATTTGTGCGCCTTGTATGCGCCTATGAATAATTTTTTAAGTTATACAACACCAAGGTTGGTAAGCGAAAGTCGTGGTAGGATATATGTGACATTTCGCAATCTTATGACAAGCGAAGTTTTTCGCATTCACAGTGGTAAGGATTTTGGTATGTCATCTTCTAGGGGATTGTCCCCTGCAGAAAAAGACGTTTACTATCGCACTCTACTGTCTAAAGTCATTGTGAAATTGGCTGAAGGGTGGACACCAGAATCCATCGAAAAGCAAAATGTTCCTTTGGATTTTTCTTTCAAGGAGGCTGCATTAGAGTTGGAGAAGTTTATTCCTAAGGCTGATTATGGGGACAAGCATAAGTACTCATTGCTGTGGTATTTAAAGTCGCTTAAACAGGCTTATATGGGGTCACAATTGAATGATATCACCACTGCATCCTTGACAGCATTTATCATGAAGCGACATACCGGGAGCAATACATCTTATAACACCGCTAGGAGGTATTACAGGGGCATTTTTAACCTGTTTCAGCAATTGGGATACATGAATTTTAACCCAGTATCTGATATCAAAGCAAAGAGGGCAGAGGCTACTATAAATGCTGCCTTCACTCCCCAAGAACTTTCTTCTTTGTTTGAGTATTTGAAAACTACGGACATTGTTCTTTATCGTGTTGCTTTACTGATGTACACTACATTTTTAAGACCACATCAGGAAATCCGATTGCTGAAAGCCAAGTTCTTTCAATTTGAAGGTAGGCAATTGGTTCTTCCACCCAGATACACAAAGAATGGTAAGCAAACTACAATACCTCTGCAATCGATTGTTCTGGATGAGTTTGAGTTCGTACAATCGATGGAAGGAGAAGAACCCATTTTTGGGAAAGTGAATCCTTACTACTTCTCTACCAAGTGGGGTATCAAAGTCAGAGATCGATATCCATTGAAAGAGAATCAGACACTCTATTCTATACGTCACACGGCAGCTGTAGAAACCTATCGTAGAACCAAGGATGTTGCTTTGATTCAACGTCTAATGCACCATAGTAGCATGGAAGTCACCATAGGTTATCTGAGAAGCCTGAATTGTGGTTTGAACGGGATTACCGCTGATATGTATCCGAGTATTTAGCAAAGTCTAAAAGTTGGCGATCCACCAAATAGCGCAATAGACTCCTCCTGCATGATTTTCAGCAGTTCTAAGCGAAATTCTTCAATCGTGTAAACAGAATCATGCTTGGTAAAAATGGGAGCCTTAGGATGCTCCCTATGCAGGCGTTTACATACTTTTTCTAATATGAAGTATGATTCCAGCCTCTGGAGCAAGATAGCAAAGTACCCCTTTGTGTTTTTGTCCTCGTTTTTAATCTGCTTGATGTAGTCAATGGTCTGAGGAAACAGCTTCTTGACATCTTTGGCAATACCGTGGTTGTTACCCGATTTGGAAAAGAACATCTGGAAGAAAGTTTGCTTAATCTTTTGTTTATCCATGCCAGCTAAG
>JBANFU010000257.1:0-7501 GCA_037975865.1 Bacteroidota bacterium | reverse complement strand
CCGATGGCATCCATGCGTCTGTAGCGCTTTCCGATACTGTCTTTGTCCTCGATGTATACATTGTAATCGATACGCAACTCATTGTAAATCTGTTCTGCCAATTCAGGCAAACCATCCTTTTTCACCAAAGGCAAAATCGCCGCTTTCACTGGGGCGATGGCCGGGTGCAACTTCAACACCGTGCGGGTGTCGCCATCCACATCCTCCTCGGCAAAGGCCTCACACAAGGTCAGCAAGAACAATCGATCCAATCCAATGGAGGTCTCCACCACGTATGGCACGAAACTTTCGTTGGACTCCGGATCAAAATAGCGTAGCTTCTTACCACTAAACTCTTCGTGCTTGCCCAAATCAAAATCGGTGCGTGAATGAATGCCTTCCACCTCTTTGAAGCCAAAGGGGAATTCGTATTCGATGTCTACGGCCGCATTGGCGTAGTGTGCCAACTTCACGTGGTCGTGGTATCGGTATTTGGCATCCGAAGTACCCAATGCCTTGTGCCATTTCAATCGCTGCGACTTCCAGAATTCATAAAATTCCAATTCGGTGCCTGGCTTACAGAAAAACTGCATTTCCATTTGCTCAAACTCCTTCATTCGCATGATAAACTGTCTGGCTACGATCTCGTTGCGGAACGCTTTACCCGTCTGGGCGATACCAAACGGCAACTTCATCCTGCCGGTTTTTTGCACATTCAGAAAGTTGACAAAGATCCCTTGGGCGGTTTCAGGACGCAAATACAGGCTGTCTTCCCCGCTATCCGTGGCACTCATTTGGGTGCTGTACATCAAGTTGAACTGACGCACATCGGTCCAGTTGCGCGAGCCGCTGATCGGACAAACAATCCCTTCAGCATCTATCAGGTCTTTGATCATGGCGAGATTTCCGGTTTCCAAACCTTCTTTCATCACCGCATCAATGCGATCAATTTGCGCTTGATATTCCATCACCCGGGGGTTGGTTGTACGATACATCGCCGCGTCAAAACTTTCGCCAAATCGCTTGGCTGCCTTGTCGATTTCCTTCTCGATTTTTTGTCGGATTTTTTCCTGATGATCCTCCAACAACACATCGGCGCGATACCGCTTTTTGCTGTCTTTGTTGTCGATCATCGGATCGCTGAACCCATCCACATGTCCGCTCGCCTTCCATACTTTGGGGTGCATAAAGATGGCGGCATCAATCCCCACAATGTTCTGATTGAGTTGGGTCATCGATTTCCACCAGTACTGACGCAAGTTATTGCGCAATTCCACGCCGTTTTGGCCGTAATCGTACACAGCGGTTAATCCACCATAAATGTCACTGGAAGGAAATACGAATCCGTATTCTTTACAATGGGAAATGACTTTTTCGAAAATCTCAGCGTTACTCATCCGTCCCGCAAAGATAGGACATCAGAATTGGTTCTTCCACATCATACTTTCGACCGGACGGTTGGGCTGGCCTGAGTATTTTGCATTTTTCTTGGCGTTGTAAGGCACCAAAATCTCACCCTCTACGGGGAAATAGATCAACTGTCCGATGGGCATCCCCGCATACACCCTCACAGGTTTTTTCACGGAAATTTCCAAGGTCCAGTTGCCGCAGAATCCTACATCGCCTTTACCGGCGGTGGCGTGAATATCGATACCCAATCTACCGGTACTGCTCTTTCCTTCCAGAAATGGCACATGGGCATGGGTTTCGGTATATTCCAGGGTTACTCCCAAATAAAACTGATCAGGCATCAACACATATCCTTCTTCTGGGATATCGAAATGGGCGATGGTGTTGTGTTTTTTGGCATCGAGTTCGGCGTCTACATACAGGGCCAGGTGTTTTCCCAAATGCACATCATAACTATTGCTACCCAGGCAACTGCGGTCGTAGGGTTCAATCTTGATGGTACCCTTTTCCATCTCATCGAGGATGCGTTGATCAGATAATATCATAACAGAGAGGCAAATATAAATAAATGCAACGCGAATTTGACGAAGTACCATCAACCAAACTTCACCCCGCGAAAAAGTGGGCTTGGTATTGAGTCTAGGCCGGGGCCTTAGCGACTTACATCATTCATATCCCCAATCTTTTTCACGTAGGTAAAAGACGGGATAAACAGGAAGATATTTTTGGGTCCGATGGTGTTGGTTTGAGGCAGATAGCTCATCTGTCCTGTATTGGCATCCCAAACGGGCTGGTTGGCGGTGTAGGTAAACTGATCGCCGTGCTCCCAATAGCTCGATACGCCGAAGGACCACGCGGTGGTGCGCTGTTTGTGTCCGATGATGCGAAACTGGACCGAGGTAAACAGGGTACTGCGTTTGAGCATGGCATTCACGGGGATGGTTTTTGGGGCGTAGGCCATTTTTATATCGTCGTACTGCCAATCGTCGTAGCCCGACACAAACTTTCTGTTGCGGTTATTGAACCAGGCTTCGCCCACGAAATAGAAATTGGGGGTGATGCTATACATGCCGGAGACATTGGTCACGGCGAGACTGCCATCGGCTTCACTGGAGCGGAGCATCCCCAATCCGAGGCTCACGTTATTTTGCGGGCTTCCCAGGGTATACATACCGTAAAAGGTATTGAGCCACATCATGTTGTCGGTACCAGTGAATACGCTAAATCCGGCGATATCTCCCACGGCCAGTGTATGTTTTTTACGGATGGGCATGGAGTATTTGGGGGTGAGATACATGAACAGGGGGAAGGCATAGCCGATACCCACGCCGAGTTGGTCGGTGATCCCCATTTGCACATCATTCAGAAGCACATCATAATTTTGGTAGTAGAAGGACCCTTTGTTGATGGGGTATGCCGATGGGGCGAAAATGTAGCGCGAGGCGTGATGATTGATCTGTGCGATGGAGTCTTCGTAGGAAAGTGCTTTTTTTTGAATGGTAGGGATTGGCGGCAGCTGAAGACTTCTTTTTCGGGTAGAATCTTTTTGGGCTACCTCAATGGACTCATCGTCTGCTGTGGCTTGGATTTGTGCCCCAAGGTTGGTGGTGTTGATGAGCAACAGCACAACCAACATTCGCTGAAGTGTTTTCATGATGCAGGTATTTATTAGGGTAAAATTAGTGTTGGCCACACCGCGAAAATAGGACAAATGTCAGTGTTGGATAAGACATCTGTCAGGGAGATGTTCCACACGGTTGGCCGTGAGTCCAAATTATCACTCAATAGATAGGTCCCATACGCAGATAATTTTATCATCGCCGGCGCTTGCGAGCAAGCGCCGGCCCACCCGAGAAGCTTTACGGCCATCATGATCACCCAACCACGCCAAGGCATTCACGGAGTGAATGTGACCGAAATTTGGGAATTTCAACCGATCAACCACCTTTAACAAAGTATTTTTCTGGGCATCCCAGATTTTTATTGATTTGTCCATCCCACCACTGGCCAACCATCGCCCCTCACCTGGCTCCAACACCAACGCATGAATCGTGTACAAATGGGCTTTTACTTTTTCCTCAACCCCTCCATCGGCCCCAAACCACCACAACAGCGCATCCCGGCCCCCACTGACCCAACCGCCATCCTCCCTACCCACCAAACAAAATACCGATGGTGAATTCGCCTCAAACCGCTGAATCACCGACCCCTCAGCATTCAATTGCCATATACATCCCTCACTGCCTCCCACCAATCCGCGATCTCCCAAACAACAACGCAAGCTTTTTTGTCCCACCGAAACCCTATCCAACTCCTGCATCGCATCGTCAAAAAACACCAACACCCCGCTGCCCAATCCTACCGCAATTTTGCCATCCAACCATCGCTGAATGAAAAACACCGACGACCCCAAAGCCATCACCCGAGGTGCACTTTTGGCACGCAAGACATACAGATTTCCGCCCTGACTCCCCGCCCAAATTTCACCCTCCAACCCCACCATCAAACTGAACACCGGCTCCGGCAACTGCGCAAACAACACCCCTACAACCCCATCCGGCCCCACGTCAACATCCAACGGCACCGACCATTTCACCACCGAACCATCCCCGCCCGCACTCACCAACACCCCCTCCAAATCACACCAAACGAGCGCATAAACCCCTTGTTTATGTCCCTCTAATTTCGTATATTCTTTTGCGAGTATCTTTGTGGCCATGCCCATTGAATTGCGTTGGAACTGTCGGTCCGGAACCTGCCTCACCCTGTGGCATATTACCGAACATCGCGACGAGCTTGCACAAATGTACAACCAAATTTGGGGCGATTGGGTCAACCCCGAAACGCAAACCCAAGGCAGTGCGCACAAACTCGCAGCCCGCAACCTCATCGGCACCGAATTTCCAGGCCACCAACTGGATTTCACAACCCATGGCAAACCCCAACTGCAGCCTCCAACCGCCCATATCAACCACAGTCATGCCGGCAATTTTGCCATCCTCGCCCACCATCCACATCGTTCTGTGGGCGTAGACATCGAACAGTTGAGGCCCCAGCTGCAGCGCATCTATCCCAGATTCTGCAATCAACAAGAGCAGCAAGCCCTCGGACCCCACCCGTCACTCGACATTCTACTGTTGTTTTGGTGTGCCAAAGAAGCCTTGTACAAAGCCATCGGAGAAAAAGGCACCGACTTCCGTGAACACTTACACATCACGTCTTGGCCAAACAGCGACCTAAAATCCAACGACGCAAACGCTCAAGACCTGCCCAAAGAAGGAGAAATGGAAGCGCACATCACCCTGAACGACTTTGTTCAAACCTGTATTTTGCAATATCGTCGGTGGGACAACTACGCCGCCGTTTGGGTATCCATTGAAAAAGGTTAATCGTCTGGCGAGGTTTTCACCGAGAAACTGAAAACCGAACCCGCGCCTTCGGTACTAATGACGCTGATGGTTTCTCCATGCGCCTCTACGATGTGCTTACAAATACTCAAGCCCAACCCACTGCCTCCTGTGGCGCGGTTGCGATGCTTATCAACCCGAAAAAATCGTTCAAACACCCGACCCAAATGTTCATGGGGGATTCCGATGCCATTATCTGCTACCTCTACAATCACTTTGGCGCCTGTGCTGCTCAGCCGAAATCGGGTATTGCCATTCTGGTTACCGTATCGGATGGAATTATACCCCAAATTGGTCAGCACCTGCGACAATCGTTTTCGATCGCCCATCACCTGATAATCTCCCGCCGGAGCAAACACCTGCAGCGTAATGTTCTTCTCTTTGGCCTGCAATTCCAGCGATTCCACCACCTCATTCACCAATCCCAGCATATCAAATGGATGTTGATCTAATACCAAAAAACCACTTTCATACTTGGTGATGGTATCCAAATCAAGCACAATCTGCCCCAGTCGATCCGCATTTTTATTGGCTTTCCCCAAAAAGGACTCCAGTGTTTTTCTGTCGAGGTCGGGATCATCCAACACCGTCTCGATATAACCCTGAATTGAAAAAATGGGGGTTTTTAACTCGTGGGCTACATTGCCGATATAATCTCTGCGGTAGTTCTCCAGTCGCTGCAATTGTTGCAATTCCTCTTTCCGCGTTTCAAATAGCGCTTTCAGAGCCGCTTCGATGTCTTCATACGTATTGGAAACAGTCTCCTCTTCTTCAGGATTTTCATCCGATATCATTTGTTGCAGTCGCTTCAGCAGTTGCTTTTCTCTGCGCATCCAAAGCAGCCCTACCATCAACCCCAGCAGCACCGTCACTATCCATAGGATAAAAAAGGCTTTAGACGACATCCCCAGTGTGGTGAGCAATTGCAATGAAGAAATATTCACGGGTTGCAAGATACACAAACGCTGGTTTACAAGTTGTGAAAATCGCATCAAGTTTCCGTGGTATTTTTGTACTTCATGCATTGGCCAGACCACAACCAACCCGACGAACTTCCTCCGTATTTGGACAAACTCAACCCTGCCCAAAAGGCGGCCGCCATGCAAACGGAGGGCCCCGTGATGATTATTGCAGGTGCAGGTTCCGGCAAAACACGGGTTCTTACGTTTCGGATGGCCTACCTATTGCACAAAGGCGCAGAACCGTTTAACATTTTGGCGTTGACCTTCACAAACAAGGCCGCCAAAGAAATGCGTCACCGAATCGAACAAGTGGCGGGAGCACAAGCCCGAAACCTATGGATGGGTACGTTTCACTCGGTATTTGCGCGCATTCTGCGACAAGAGGCCGACCGTTTGGGTTATCCTTCCAATTTTACCATATACGATAGCGAGGACAGCAAGAATTTGTTGAAAGGCATCATCAAAGAGATGAACCTCGACGATAAAATGTACAAGCCGTCCATGGTGCTGGGTAGAATCAGCATGGCCAAAAACAATTTGATTGAGGCCAAGCATTACACCGACAAAGAAGATCTCATGAACCAGGACAAAGCCGCCAACCGCGCTAAGTTTTCGGAAATCTTCACGGCCTACACAAATCGATGCTTCAAGGCCGGCGCCATGGACTTCGATGACATTTTGCTCAACACCTACAAACTACTCAACAACCACGTAGATGTCTGCAACAAATGGCAACACAAGTTCAAGTACATCATGGTGGATGAGTACCAAGATACCAACCATGTTCAATACATGATTACCCGCAAGTTGGCCGCCGTACACCAGAATATTTGCGTGGTGGGTGATGATGCCCAGAGTATTTATGCATTTCGGGGTGCCAACATTCAAAACATCCTGAATTACGAACGCGATTACCCCGATGTGAAGACGTTCAAGCTGGAACAGAATTACCGCTCCACGCAGAACATTGTCAACGCCGCCAGTTCGGTCATCAAAAACAACCAAAAGCAGTTGGAGAAAAACGTGTGGACCTCCAACGACATCGGCGAGAAAATCAAAGTGGTGAGAAATGCAACCGAGGGAGAAGAGGCCCGCAGGGTTGCCGATGCCATTTTCGACGATAAAATGCATTTGCATTTGCCCAACAAGGCCTTCGCCATTTTGTATCGCACCAACAGTCAGAGCAGGGCCTTTGAAGAAGCCTTACGCAGACAAGGCATTGATTACCGCATTTATGGTGGCATGAGTTTCTACCAAAGAAAAGAGGTGAAAGACTTGATTAGCTACTTGCGTTTGGTGATCAATCCATCCGACGAAGAAGCCTTGAAGCGGGTGATCAATTATCCGGGGCGAGGCATTGGCGATACTACCATCAACCGAATTGTGGTCAAATCCTCGGAATTGGGCGTACCCCTTTGGGATGTTGTGGCCTCGGCAGGAAGCATCCCCGAATTGGGCGTAAGCGCTGGCAAAGTGGAAAATTTCGCGATGATGATCAAGAGTTTCCAAACGATGCTCGATTCACACAATGCGTACGACTTGGCGATGCATGTGGCCAAACAAACTGGGTTGTTGAAATTGCTGTACGACGACAAATCTGTGGAGGGGGTTTCTCGATATGAAAACATCCCGGACTTGCTGAACGGTATTCAGGAATTTGTGGAAGATGACGAAAGCGAAAAGGAGAAAACACTTGCCAATTTCCTAGAGGATGTGGCCTTGTACACAGACGACCAGAAAGAC
>JBANFU010000212.1:0-4276 GCA_037975865.1 Bacteroidota bacterium | reverse complement strand
GTATTGCTGAGTTCAAAACTCTCCGACAGCGTGCAGCAGGCGGCTTTCTTGAATTCAGTTTCTGTAAGGATTTCCGTTAACCCTACACCTTTGCCACTAAAATGAGCACCGCGCTCCTTGTGGATGGTGAGGGTAGACATAGTATCTGTGTCCGTGGTATCGCCGAGATTGCCATTAACCCCATTGACGCCTGCGTTATTAGTAGCGTCTTTTCGCGTAGATTGGGCATTGAGGGGTTTTGAGAGGGTGGAGATTCCAAGGATACAAATCGCCGAGATTAGTGCTGATGAGGTCCCCATTCGTCGTCGTCTTGTCGATATTTGCAGCAATCCGGCAGACTTTCGTACACCACATTACTCGCTTTGACTTTCTCCGTGTCGTGGCCAACCATGGCAACCATGTTGTGCAGTTGGATTTCTTCCAACTTACGTGGGTCGTAGGTGACGGTGAGTATTTTACTGTCGAGGTTAAAAATGGCTTTGTAAACGCCTTTTTTGTCCAGGGCATTCTCAATTCGGTCTTTACACTGACCACAATTGGCTTCAACGGCGAAGCTCAGGGTCGCTTTTTTTATCGGTTTTGGGGCGATGGATTTATTGTGGCCATTGACGATGGCTGTCATACTGCATAGCATCGCTATCAGTACCATGATTTTTTTTGTGTTCATTGTTTTGTGTTTTTATTTGGATGTAATATAATTTTATCGTGAATCTCCGATAGAATCATATAGTCCATACACAAATCACATCCGACAAGGGTTTGTTAATCCATGGGTCTGGCGGGTGTTCTCCGACGGTTGCCAATGGATTCGATGTGGGATTGTGTGAAAATGAAACTACAAAAACACGACTCCAGGCAGCGCAAAACCACTGAGTCGAATGTTGCAATTTAAATTGGGTAGGAGATACTGGCAGTGGCGAAAGCGCAAAGAGGTACGCTTCTGTGCAACAAGTATTTTCTTCAATTTCAGGATGGGCTGCTTTTTGACAACAGTTTCCCTTTTTTAGCGGTAATTCGGTAGATGATTCATTACAATCATTGCTCCAGATGTGCATGCCGTCCTCTTCACACACATGATACGCCATCTGCGCAGCGCCGCTGGATAGCAGCACCAAAATCATGGTTATTATGGACATGAATTTGCGCATCCATACAAAGTTAGAGAATTTTCCAATCCATTGCTGATTTGTTTGTATTATCGCACAGCAATCATGAACTGGCGTAATTTATTTCGGGTAAAAACAGATTTTCCCATCAATCAGGAAAAAGGCGCTTTGAAACGCGTACTGGGAGTGCGTGATTTGACGTTTTTTGGTATTGCAGCGATCATTGGGGCGGGGATTTTTAGCTCCATCGGAAAGGCTTGTGCCGATGGTGGTCCGGCCAGTGTTTATTTGATTGTGATTTGTGGAGTGGCTTGTGCTTTTGCGGCGTTGTGCTATGCGGAATTTGCTTCACGTATTCCTGTATCGGGCAGTGCTTACACCTATGCCTATGCTTCTTTCGGGGAATTATTTGCATGGGTCATCGGATGGGCCTTGATAATGGAATACGCCATAGGTAACATTTATGTCGCCTTTTCTTGGTCCGGATATGTTGTGCATTTATTGGATCAGTTGGGATTGTTCCTGCCCAGGTGGATGGTTACGGATTATTCTTCTGCCTCCGATATGTTCCATTTGGTTACCAAAAAAATGAACATCGCGATGGACAGTGGCTCTTTTGGAAAACTTTGGGTTGCTGCAAACATGGGTAGCTACAGTGTGGCCGAACAACAAGCCTTCCAGGCGTTTGCCGAGGCACCTGTTTTCATGGGATTGCACATTGTATTCGATGCTCCGGCTTTGTTAATCAATATTCTGATTACCGCATTGGTTTTTAGGGGGGTTAAAGAATCGAGAAATGCATCCAATGTGATGGTGATTCTGAAATTGATAGCCATCATTTTGGTCATTGCAGTGGGGGTGGCCTACGTGGATACGAAAAATTATGATCCTTTTATGCCGGAAGGATTTAACGGAGTGATGAAGGGAGTTTCGGCTTTGTTCTTTACCTATATCGGCTTTGACGCAGTGAGTACATTGGCAGAAGAATCAAAAAATCCACAACGCGATTTGCCGCGAGGCATGTTCTACTCCTTGCTTATCTGCACGATACTCTACATCTTCATTACCCTCGTTTTAACAGGGATGGTGCCCTACAAATCCTTGGCCGTTGGAGATCCATTGGCTTTTGTTTTGGGCGAAAGGGGCATTGATTGGTTGGAGTACATCGTTTCTGTAGTTGCCGTAGTGGCCATGGCAAGTGTGTTGCTGGTTTTTCAGATGGGACAGCCCAGAATTTGGTTGAGCATGAGTAGGGATGGCCTACTGCCCCCGGCGTTCGCCAAAATTCATCCCAAATTCAGTACGCCCTCGTTTTCAACCATCGTAACTGGCCTGATGGTGGGTGTCCCCATTTTGTTCACCAACGAGGATTTTGTATTGTCATTCACCAGTATTGGGACCATTTTTGCCTTTGTTTTGGTTTGTGGGGGCGTTTTATTGTTGCCGCAGAGACCCACGGGTGAAGGCAAAGGGTTTCGATTGCCTTATATCAATGGGAAGTTTGTTTTTCCAGGCATTATTGCACTAGCCATCTTGATCGTTGGTTACAATTATCCAGCCTATTTCGATGGGTTGTATCACCTTGAAAACTGGAATAACATGTTTACGGTAGGACATGGTTTGTACTGGATTCTGTTGATCACGGTGGCTGTATTTGCTTTTTTACGGAGCTGGTCTTTGATTCCGCTACTTGGATTGAGTGTTTGTGCCTATTTATTAACCGGTATGGAGGCAAACAATTGGTATTGGTTCTTTGGTTGGTTTGGACTTGGATTGATTGTCTATTTTTCCTACGGATACCGCAAAAGCAAATTGGCAATGCGTTAATTTTGTATTCAATGATCGATTTACCCAGAAAAGACGTTCCGGAGCGAAAGGAAAAGAAAATCGCCGATGTGGTAAAGCGAATGAATGATCGGTACCACTTGACCCAAAAGCACAATGAAATTGAGTTGGTAAAACAGTGGGAGGAAATTGTAGGTCACCTCATCGCAAAGCACACCTCCAGCATTGCAATCAAAGGGAAAACGTTGTATGTTTCATTTGATCAAGCTCCCTTGAAAAATGAAATGTTTTTGCAGCGCGAGGTGTTGATGCAAAAAGTGAACGAGCGAATGGGATTGGGATTTATCGAAAAGATTTTTATTGGCTAGCACGCTGCTTGCTGCGGCGTTCTTGCTGGGCCAGGGCTTTTTCAATACTAACATTGAGTTCAAAACCCACAATAATGGTGAGCACATTGATGTAAATCAAAATCATCAATGCAATGATTGCCCCGATGGATCCATACACTTTATTGTATGTGTTGAAATTGTTCACGTACAGTCCAAACCCCAACGTAGAAACACCCCCCAAAACTGTAGCCATGATGCTGCCCGCACTTAAAAAGCGCCATCGCTTGTGATTGGATGGGCCAAAATAATAAATGCTCGAAATCCCAATTTGAAATAATGCAGCGAGCACAAGATACTCTAATAGCAAAATTATGAAGGAATACACACTGGCAAATGGCCAATCGTGGTCTGTAATGTAAGCGACACTCTGAAAGGCCCAAGTCAACAACAACAGCGCAACAATGATCAAAAGGCTGATCCAAAATGTCATGAAAATGGCTTTCCCTCTCACTTGTAACCAATTCTTCTTCTTGGCAAAAGGCAATCTGCGATTGAATGAATTGATTAATAAATGAAATGCATTGGATGCAAAATAGATGGTGGTGATAAAACCGAATGACAGCAATCCTGAATTCTGTTTGTTTAGAATTTCTAAGATGGTTTCTTGAATTTCTCGGAAAGTTTGCTTCGGTAATACACGGGATAATTCCTGAATGAATTGTGATTTTAACCCGTGTAGTGGCAAGTACCCAATAAGGGTTAAAAGGAAAATCAACGCGGGAAACAAGGCCAAAAAGAAATTGAAGCTCAAACTGGAAGCTCGAGTATTCAAATTCTCCATGAACATAGACCGGAAGAAATATTTGCCTACATCGTAAATGCTTTCACCCTGTAATGCCCGAAGTCTGGTTCTTTTTAAATATAGGATGAAAGGATGATGCTCCTGCGAATCCCCTGGCTGGGGTTCATGACTTTGAAAAAAATCCTCGTCCGATAGTTGATTATTACTAGCGGAATCAATACGATCTTTGATGGATTTGTAATATCCCATGGATT
>JBANFU010000205.1:0-9526 GCA_037975865.1 Bacteroidota bacterium | reverse complement strand
TTATTGCTGGCGTTGACTCTGGCGCGCACGGGATAGTTCCATTTGTTGGCGCTGGCCGACCACGAAATGGCTCCCATGTTGCTTTCCTGTATGGTGTTTGTGCCAGAGTTGTGCTCTGGGTCAAGGTAGCTGAATCCCAAGGAAATCTCAGGCTTGGTATTGTATCCGCCATCTTGTATCACCCAGAAACGATCCAACATTCTCCTGGCGTTTTCCGTGCCGTATTCATTTTTTACGTGCGGAACGCCAAAAGGCAAAGGGCGGTTGTTGGGCAACGAAACGGTGGGTGTGGGGTAGGTGGCGATGGTCACGAAACCCGAGTCTGTGGTTTGCAATCCCACATTTTTGATGTTGTAGTCGAACGGAATATCACTCCCCGCCGCCGTTTGAAAAGGGATGCGATATTGCGGTCCGGCGCCAGCGTCTCTCAAATTCCACTGGACAAATCCGTAGCCGAAAGTGGGGAACGACTCAGAAAGAATTCCACCCGTAGTTTTGGCAATGGCTGTTTCCGAACGGTTGTTGATGATGAGTTTTCGTCCGTTTAAGTCCAGTTGTTTGTCGTATAGATTCAATTTTCCTGTTCCTCCGCCTTTGTGTCCGCCACCCACCAGAATATTCACTTGCATGGATGGGTTGGCAGTGCATTTCAAATCGAGGGCAGGAAATGCAGTGGTATTGGTTCCTTGGAATGACTGCGTAGCGCCTTTGAGCACAACGCGACCATCGTTGGTCATGAAGATGGCCCCTGCAGAATTGTTGATCCAATTGCCAGTGAACGACATCTCTACATCGCCATTGAAAATCAGACGCGAAGTTCCTTGGGCTTTGTAATGTCCTTTGGTGCCATTGATCACCATGAAAGTTCCATTGGTGGCTACCACATGCGCGCCGTTATGCACCCATCCTTGGGCAAGGCATTGCCAGGCGGAGGCCAGTTGAAACAAAAGGAATAATCGCAGCTTCATGAAATGGATCGCTCTTATTTTTTGTTTTCGAGGGCCGACAATCTGCGCATCAACTCCTCGTTCTGTTTTTTCAGGGCTTCGATTTGTCCTTGTTGTTCTTGGATGGCTTTTACCATGGGGACAACAAATTCGCTGTATCGCAATCCGTAGAAATCGTTTTCGTTTTTGGCTTTGTCAACACCAGAGAAATCGTAGCCAATGGCATTGGCGGCTTTTTCTACATCCTGGGCGATGAAACCGGTGAATCGCACTTGGGCATTGGGGTTGGCGGTGACGATTTTATCGGAGTCAGGAAGGGCGTTGTTCGCTTTGTTCAATCCATCGAAGTCGAAATTGTAGGTTACTGGTTCAAGTTTCATGATGAATTCGAGACCGGGTACATTCTTTTCGATGTTTTTCTTGTAACGACCATCAGACAGGTTGGTCCATGCGGCGAATCCACCGATGGAGGTCACGCCGTTGTTTCCGATGCGAACCTGGTTGTTGGCGGTGGCTTGGGCTTGGAATCCAAGGGTAGTGGTGTTGGTTAGTGCGCCATTGTTTACTGAAGTTTGGAAGCCGATGGCGGTGTTGTTGCCACCGGTTGCGATACCCCATCCGGATTGGTATCCGTAGGATACGTTGTTGTTGGCGGTTGTGAGAGAGGGAAGGGCGTTATATCCCATGGCCGTGTTATTTCCAGCCGTTGTGGAGGCAGGCATGGCGGCATATCCCACGGCGGTGTTCAGGTTTCCGGTTGTGTTGGCATCCAAGGCTTGGTAACCAAAGGCAGAATTGTAAGAACCGGTGGTGGTTCCATTCATAGACTGGTAACCCACGGCGGTGTTTCTACCGGTATTGGCGTTGGTGTTATTGGCATTTCGCAAGGCATAGGAACCGACTGCCACATTGAACTCAGCAAATGTAGCGGAGCGCAAAGCTTCAAAGCCCAGTGCTACGTTATTTCCGCCGGTAGAATTGGACGTTAGGGATGATGAACCTACAGCGGTATTGTTGATGCCAGATGTGATAGATGCAGCGGCGGTGTATCCCGTTGCAGTGTTGTTGTTTCCGCTGGTGTTGGACGTTAGAGATCGGTAGCCGACGCCTGTGTTGTTGCTGCTAGTAGTTGATGTGGTAAGTGATTGGTAACCCACGGCCGTGTTGTTTGCACCGGAGATGTTCGATGTTAGTGCTTCAGAACCTATGGCACTGTTAAAATTGGCAACGGTATTGGCATTCAAAGCAGCAAATCCCAGCGCCACGTTATTCGCACCCGTGGTATTGGATTCCATGGCAGTTGAGCCGGCAGCCAAGTTTTTAGTCCCAGAAATGGTTTTAAACATGGATTTGTAACCTATGGCGGTATTGTCATTGGCAACGGTATTTGCGGCTAATGCTTTATCTCCCACGGCGGTATTGTTGTCGCCATTGTCGTTCATGGACAATGATTGATTTCCCACAGCGGTGTTGCTGTTTCCATCGGCATTGGATTCAAGACTGTTAAATCCTACGGCAGTGTTGCTGCTTCCGATGTCGTTGGTCATCAGGGCTTTGCTGCCAACAGCTGTGTTGTAAGAGGCCTGTCCTGCGGCTGCGCCAACGCCGTTGTTTAATAGTGAGGAGTCCCCAATTGCTACAAGGTTTCCACGAACTGTGTTGCTCAATAGTGCACTCATCCCTACAGCTACGTTACTGAATCCGCTTGTGTTTTTGTAGAGGGATTGATATCCGACGGCGCTATTGTTATTTCCCTTCGTGGTGGTGTTTAATGCAGCATACGCTCCGATAGCGGTATTGTTGGTGGCGCCATAGCTATTGTATAGTGTTTGATAGCCTACGCCGGTATTGTAGTTACCGGTCGTGTTTACTGCAATCGAATACATACCATAGGCCGTGTTGCCTACGCCAGTAGAGTTATACAACAGGGAATAAAAACCGAAGGCAGAATTATAGTAACCCGAAGTATTATATAACATCGCACCATAACCAATGGCATTGTTATAGTTGCCCGTGGTGTTGTAGCTCAAAGCATACATTCCGATTCCTACGTTGTAATAGGCGTTGTTCGATCTTCGCAGAACTTCAAAGCCAATGCCTATATTCCCATAGTTGAATGTGCCTGATTCTAATACACGTTGACCAAGAGCGGTATTGTAACTTCCGCTGCGATTGCTGTATAACGTTCTAGGTCCGATGGCGATATTTTCAATGCCTTGAGTCGTTCCAGGAGAAGAAATGCCATTCGAATTTAATGCTTCGGTGCCTATGGCGATGAGATCGTTTTTGTTACCCGTGGCCTGGGCCATGGCATTGGTTCCGATTGCGATATTTTGAGAACCGGTACTTGTGTTATTGGCTTGTTTTCCAAATGACACGTTGTCGTTCGAGGGGTTTAATTCCCCAGTCCAAGTATTGTTTACTCGGAACCTCAGCGCTTTATTGTCTTTGGTTCCGATAAAGTTCTTGCTCTCATCGATGCCCGAATTTCCCAAAATTCTCCAACTCCAGAGCGTGTCGGTCTTGTTCAGGAAGTTCGTAGCAATGGTGGTAGCAGATGTTATCTGTCCTTCTGCATTGATGGTTACCACCGGAATGGAGTCCATGGCCCCGTATTTCTTTGCCACCACACCCGTGGGTTTCAAGTCAATGGTACCCTTTCCCTGGATAAAACCGCCATTTAATCCTTTTCCAGCAGTGATCGAACGCATGACAGGTACCCATTTGTTCTGTTCGTAGTACCAAAATCCTATGGTATCGTCGGTTTGATATACCAACAAACCATTGGCTGGTGATGCGATGAGCGACTTTTGTGCTTTTGACAAGCGGGGAATCAACAATCCCTTGTTGCTGGTGTTGATGTCCAACATGGCCGATGCATCGGGGTTTGCTCCAGTTTCATTGATTCCAACATTTTGGGCATGTGCTGTGATGCTGAAGAATCCAATAAAAAGGGGTAAAATGATTTTGTTGAGTAGAGGTCTTTTCATCCTGAACAGTTTTTGGGTCGCTAATATACGATGAAATCCCAAAAAATATCGATGTGCGATGGTATTTGCTTGCAAATGAGTGCATTAATGCGAATTTTGGTTTTATGTGAATTCTAGGGAAATTCCTTGAATTTGAGCGTTTTATAATGGTTTATTTTCGTTGGATTACAAATTGCTTTCTTTCTCGGGCTTTGAGCGTTATTGTCGCTGGGTTGTTTAACAATGAAAAAAGTTTCTGAAAGGGTTGCAAAAACAGTTGGTGTGGGGATAGTTTGAAAATTGGCCTTTCTCATGTTACTTTGTAAACTGTATGAAAAAGATTACTTTCAAATTGGGTACCTATGCGATGATGTTCGCAGTGGGTATTTCAGCATTGGCATTGGGTGGATGTGAAGAGGAAACCCCTGCGCCAAAAGTTCCAACAACAACTGAGAAAATCTGTGCGAACAACTGGGAGATCGAATCAATGCCCATTGAGCCTGCCTTGGATTTGGGTGGTGGAATTAAACTTACCGATTACATGCAGATGATGCAGGATTGTGAGAAAGACAACTATTTGAAGTTTTCTGATGTTGCAGGGAAGAAATCCTATGTTACTTTCGAAGGCTTGTTGAAGTGTAATCCAACGGATCCCGATACTACCATGGGAGTTTGGGGATTGAGTGCCGATGAAAAGATCCTTGATTTGGATGGCGATAAGTTCAAATTGGTCTTGATCGACGACAACAACATGCACGTTCGTGTCGATAGTTTCTTGCAGAATTCTTCTATGACGTTGAAATTCAGAAAGAAGTAAACTTAATTTAATCAAATAACAACAAAGAAAGGGGGCGCTGTGGCGCCCCCTTTCTTTGTTACACTAGACGGGACGCACCGATCACCCGCGCGGCTTGCCGCGCGGGTGATTTGTAAATGTGGTTTGAAAGACCTATCTTTGCACTGCAAATAACCAATCTACTTTCTACTTCTAATCGTTATTTGCATGTCTCTCCAAAACAATTCCAAAATCGCCCTTGAAGGTCTCACATTTGATGATGTCCTCGTAGTTCCACGTTATTCTGAAGTATTGCCCCGCGATGTAAACACATCGGTGCAACTCACACGCAAACTGCGATTGAATATCCCCATCATGTCGGCCGCCATGGATACCGTAACCGAAAGTGGCATGGCCATCGCCATCGCAAGGGAAGGGGGCATTGGAATCATTCACAAAAACATGACCATCGCCCGTCAGGCCGAAGAAGTAAAGAAAGTAAAGCGATCAGAAAGTGGCATGATCATGGAACCCGTTACCTTGAGTGCCGACGCCAGTTTGCAGGAGGCCGTGAACCTCATGCGCGACCATCGTATCGGTGGGATTCCCGTGGTGGATGGTGACCAAACCCTCAAAGGCATTATCACCAACCGCGACCTTCGCTTTGAAAAGAACCTCGATAAAAAAGTGAGCGAGGTTATGACCAAAGACAACCTCATTACAGCGGAACTGGGAACCGACCTCAAAGGGGCCCAAGCCATCCTGGAGAAATATAAAATCGAGAAATTGCCCATCGTAGATGCCAACAACAAACTGGTGGGTTTGATTACATTTAAAGACATTCAAAAAGTAAAAAACTATCCCAAAGCATGTAAAGATGCCCATGGTCGATTGGTTGTGGGAGCTGCCGTGGGTGTTACACCCGATACATTGGAGCGCGTAAGTGCCCTGGTGGCCGTAGGCGTGGATGTGATCGCCATCGATACCGCGCATGGTCATTCTAAGGGGGTGATCGACGAAGTGAAGCGCGTAAAGGCCGCCTTCCCTGAGTTGCAAATCATCGCGGGAAATATTGCCACAGGTTCTGCGGCGAAGGCCTTGGCCGAAGCCGGTGCCGACGCAGTAAAAGTAGGTGTAGGGCCCGGTAGTATTTGTACCACCCGCATCATTGCTGGTATCGGGATGCCTCAATTGACAGCCTTGATGGAAGCCGCTCAAGCCCTCGAGGGTACCGGCGTGCCAGTCATTGCAGACGGGGGGATTCGCTACAGTGGTGATATCGTGAAAGCCTTGGTTGCCGGTGCCAATGTCATCATGGCCGGTGGCTTGTTTGCTGGCACTGAAGAAGCTCCGGGTGAAACCACCTTCTTTGAAGGTAGAAAAGTGAAGAGCTATCGCGGAATGGGTAGCATCGAAGCGATGAAAGATGGTTCTAAAGACCGTTATTTCCAAGATGCGGAAGAAGAAGTGGCGAAATTGGTGCCTGAAGGTATCGTGGGGTCCGTGGCGTACAAGGGTCACGTGGCCGAAGTGCTGTATCAGTTGGTAGGCGGTATCCGAGCCGGTATGGGTTACTGTGGTTCAGCGACCATCGACGAGCTTCAAACCTCGAAGTTTGTTCGAATTACAAATGCCGGAATGCGTGAAAGCCATCCTCACGATGTAGCGATCACCCGTGAAGCGCCCAACTACAGTCGTTAAGTCGCGGTTTCATTCACAACGATCATTTATCGGGTTTGATTCCTTTGTTGCCGTTGTATCTTTGCGGCATGTTGCCCATTAATAGTCGTAGATCAACAATAGTTGTCCTTCTTTCAGTGTTGATGGTTGGGTTTTCTGCCTGTGGTTCACTGGTTGGTAAAAAGCATGGTGGTAAGGAAGTTGCGATTCCGGTGCCCCAGTACCCTGGAGAGATTTACGATGCACAGTCTAAGGATGTAGAGGTTGCGCCATTTCGTGTCGCCTTTTACAATTTGGAAAATTTGTTTGATACGATCGATGGTCCAAACGACGATGCCGAGTTTTTACCCAATGCGGAAAATCGTTGGAATACGGAGCGATACCAAAACAAAATCAATAATATGGCCAAGGTGATCGATAGCATATCGCCCGATATTTTGGGGGTTGTGGAGGTGGAGAATGCCTTTGTTTTGGAAGATTTACGCAAGCATTGCGGCAGTATGACATTCATGGAAAAATCTAAGGATGGCGACAAAGACCGGGATGCCAAGGGTACTTATTATGAAATTGTACACCGGGAGTCGCCGGATGCCCGCGGTATTGATGTGGCACTGTTGTACAACCGAAAGAAATTTTATACTTCGGGAGTTTATACAACCCCTGTGACACTGTCCGATGGTTATAAAACGCGCGACATACTGCGTGTGCATTTGGTGGAGCGAGTGACAGGCGATTCGATGGCGATTTTTGTCAACCATTGGCCAAGTAGGAGAGGCGGCGCGGCCAGTGCGGCAAGCCGCATGGCCGCCGCCGCCGCCCTCACACAAACCCTGCAAAACAACCCCACCATCCCCGCCAATTACATCCTGATGGGCGACTTCAACGATGACCCCGAAGACCCCTCCATCACCGAAGGACTTCAAGCCGGCGATGAATATCATTCCATTGTTAATTTGGCGTTTACGGCCCGACAATCAGACAGCACCACCGGGACATTGGCTTGGCATACAGGTTGGAATATGTTTGATCAAATCATGCTCAGCCGGTCCCTGTACTATGCCAATCTCCATCGCCATGAACCCACGGCTACCTCGAACAGTACATCCACAAACGACTCGCCCAAACCCAGTATAATAGTTTACAAACGCCCCTGGATGTTGCAGCACGATGGCAACAAATACGACGGTTGGCCACTGCGGACCTTTGCGGGAAAGAAATACATGAACGGATTTTCGGATCACCTACCGGTATATACCGATATCGTGCTCGTTCACCGACATCAATAATCGGCGGCAAGCTGCACTGTGGTATCTATATCCTGAATGGAATTCCCAGCGTTGTAGAATGGTTCGTTGAAATAAAAAGGGGCTGAGAATACTCAGCCCCTTTTTTATCGTAGAAAAATCAATTATGATTACTTCATGCAAGCTTTGACGAACTTCACAAACAAAGGATGTGGATTGGCTACCGTGCTCTTGAGTTCGGGGTGGAATTGAACACCCACGAAGAAAGGATGGGACGCGATTTCAACAATCTCTGCCAAGCCGGTTTTGGGGTTGATGCCGGTGATACGCATGCCCGCTTCTTCTATTTGCTTTTTGTATTTGTCGTTGAATTCATAGCGGTGACGGTGTCTCTCGCTAATCAGGCCTTTGCCATAGGCTTTGTAGGCTTTTGAGTCTTTTTCCAATTTACAATCGTAAGCGCCCAAACGCATGGTGCCTCCTTTTTGGGTGAGGTCCTTTTGACCATCCATCAAATCAATCACGGGGTAGGGGGTTTCGGCGTCCATTTCTGTGCTGAATGCCCCTTTCATGCCGCACACGTTTCTGGCAAATTCGATCACCGAACACTGCATGCCCAAGCAAATGCCGAAGAAGGGAATGTTGTTTTCTCTCACGTAACGAATGGCTTCCAATTTTCCCTCAATGCCGCGGTGTCCAAACCCGGGCGCCACCAATACCCCATCAAAACCAGCCAATTTCTTGGCCGCATTTTCGATGGTGAGCATCTCAGAGTGTACGTAGGTAACGCGTACCTTACATTCGTTGCTTGCACCGGCATGGATGAAGGCTTCATTGATCGATTTATAGGCGTCGGGCAGCTCCACGTATTTACCTACCAAAGCGATGTTTACTTCGGATTTGGGATGCTCTAGTTTGAAAAGGAAATCACGCCATTGATCCAAATCAGGCTCGTGCTTGGTGCTGAGTTTGAGTTTTGTCAAAACCACCTTGTCGAGCTTCTCTTTCAACATCGCCAAAGGAGCTTCGTAAATGGTTTTTAAATCCATCGCTTCGATTACCGCATTGGGCTGTACGTTACAGAACAAGGCCAATTTTCTGCGGATTTCTGCGGTGATGGGTTTTTCAGTTCGGCATACCAACACATCGGGTTGAACACCCAATTCCAACAATTGCTTCACGCTGTGCTGGGTGGGTTTGGTCTTGAGTTCACCAGCCGCACTGAGGTAGGGTATCAAGGTCAAATGTACAACCAAGGCGTTTTCATGCCCCTCTTCCCACAGCAACTGACGCATGCTTTCAACGTAGGGTAGGGATTCGATATCACCCACGGTTCCACCAATTTCGGTGATGACGATGTCGAACTCGCCATTCTCACCCAAGATTTTCATCCGGCGTTTGATTTCGTCGGTGATGTGGGGAATGACTTGAACGGTTTTGCCGAGGTAGTCGCCCCGACGTTCATTCTCAATGACGGTTTGGTATACCCGACCGGTGGTTACGTTATTGGCTTGGGAGCTGGGGACATTCAGGAAGCGTTCGTAATGGCCCAAGTCCAAATCGGTTTCTGCGCCATCTTCGGTAACATAACATTCGCCGTGCTCATAGGGATTGAGCGTACCTGGGTCCACATTGAGATAGGGGTCGAATTTTTGGATGGTGGTTCTGAAGCCACGTGCTTGCAGGAGTTTGGCGAGTGAGGCGGCTACGATGCCTTTGCCCAATGATGATGTTACGCCCCCCGTAACAAAAATGTATTTTGCTTTTTTCATGTGAATTTTCCCTTTCGGGAATGTGATGTTACGGGATACAAAATTAACAAATCGTAGAAGGTAGATGCGGAAATTAATTCCGTAGTTTTCAACAAAGGGAGGGCGGCCGCGAATGCGGCCGCCCACCCGTTGTTGAAAA
>JBANFU010000164.1:0-4228 GCA_037975865.1 Bacteroidota bacterium | reverse complement strand
AAGGCATTCAACAGAGACCAAACCAAGGTAATTACGATTACCCAGCGCAACAAATTGTGTAAATGAACCAAACCCGTATACATACTGTTATTTTTGAACGAATATAACATAGATTTCAGTTAGTAATCAAAAACAACCCCGCTTCGTGAAAAATATTGATCCATTCATCACCCCGCTGAAAAAGACCCTATTGACAGTTCTTCTCACCCCTCATTGTATTGGATTGATGTTATTGACGGCACCAACCATTTCATTGAGTGGACAACACTATTTGATTCCTACACGATTTTCTCAGTCCCCTACACCCCCAAAACCCGACTACGGCAATCCTAACAATTGGTGTGCTTTGCCCACGAAAATGGATCCATCGGATGAATCACCCCGCGGGTATAGCCACAACCAAGACCGTGCCGATGCCGATGTGTTTTTCATCCATCCCACCACTTATACCACCAAACCCAAGACCGTGTATGCTTGGAACCACGATTTACGCGACGAGTCGTTGAATGCCGAGGTGGATAACAGTGCCATTCTCTACCAAGCCTCTGCTTTTAACCTCGCCGGAAAAGTGTATGCCCCGCGTTATCGACAAGCCCATTATGCTGTTTTTTTGACATCGCATTTAGAAGATAAACAGGCTGCACTGGACACGGCCTATACCGACATTCATGATGCTTTTGACTACTACCTAAAGTATTACAATCAAGGCAGACCGTTTATCATCGCCTCTCACAGCCAAGGCACCATACACGCGGCCCGGTTGCTCAACGATTTCGTTCTCAATAGACCTTTACAATCGCAACTCGTAGCCGCCTACATACCGGGGATGGCGGTACCCACAGACTCTTTACCGGGGTTGCCTCCTTGCACCCACGATTCATCCACCGGTTGCTTTCTCAGTTGGAGTACCTATGAGAAAGGTTATACCCCACCGTATTATGAACTCGCGTTGGCAAGAGCCGTTTGCGTAAACCCCATCAGCTGGGAACTGAACGAAAGCTATGTCCCCAAAACCTTGCACAAAGGGGCCGCACTCAGACCGTTTCACCTTGCACTTCCCCAAATTTGCGATGCCCAAGTGCACGGTGGCATCCTATGGGTAACAAAACCCAAATTTCGGGGTTCTTGGCTCTGGACAGACAAAAATTACCACATGGGGGATATCAACCTATTCTATTTCGATATCCGAGAAAATGCCGCTTTACGGGTTCGGAGTTTCCTCAAGCAAAATTAGACAGGACTTGGCTGTACAATCGGACATTAAACGGATATAATCGTTTATTCCTTGTGCGAAAACCCCAAAGTTTATGTCGGGTTTAATCGGTTCTAAACGACTTTAAACGGATACCCATCCGATTCTCTCAACATCGGACTTATTTTTGCGTTAATCAACCATATGAACTGGAAGAAGACGCTCAAAATTACCGGAATTTCATTTGTTGCCCTGCTGGCGATTTTACTCATTTTACCCTTTGCGTTCAAAGGCAAAATCGTTTCCGCTGTTCAAACTGCGGCCAACAAAAATCTCAAGGCAACGGTCAGTTTCAACCCCGATCTCTCCCTGAGCTTAATACGCAATTTCCCCAATTTGAGTTTGGGTATTGATGAGCTAAAAATTGTGGGCAAAGACTCGTTTGCCAATGACACACTCATTCACGCTCCCCACCTACGTTTGGTGGTTGACATCGCCTCCGTATTGAGTGGCAAAGAAATCGTCATCCGAAAAATCCATTTGCAAGACGCACGCGCCAACATCATCTTCCTAAAAAGTGGAGCGGCCAATTTTGACATAGCCATAGCGGACACCTCGGCCCCCAAGGAAACTACCGCAGACACATCAGCCCCGATGTCGCTGAAAATCAAAGAGCTAAACATTGAAAATACGCGCATTCACTACGTAGACCATTCGTTGGATTTTGAACTCACCACCGATGGCACCAACCTGCTGAGTGAGGGCGATTTTGCCAATGCCCTGTTTACTCTCAACAACAACATCAGCATCGAAAAAGCCAGTATGTCGTTTGCAGGCATGACCCTTCTCTCCGACGCTAAATTGAAGGGAGAAACAGCCATTGACATGGATTTAAACCAAATGAAGTTTGGGTTTGCCGACAATCAATTCCAAATCAATGAACTCCCTTTAATTGCCAAAGGATGGGTTAAAATGGGGGATGTAGACATGGATATGGATATCGATGTACGCACGCCCAACAGCGATTTTAAATCGTTTTTGAGCGTCGTTCCCGGCTGTTACACCGAGAATTTTGGCGACGTCAAAGCCAGTGGTAGCATGGGACTTGTATTTACCATGAACGGCATCATGAACGATGTAAGAATGCCGAGCACACATGTGGCCTTGAACGTCAAAGACGGGGGATTTCAATACCCTGCGATGCCAGCCAATGCAAGCAACATTCAGTTGAACTTTTCCCTGGACAATGCGGACGGAAATCCTGACAACACCCATGTGGTCATAGCGCCCTTCAGCGCAAACCTAGGTGGCGACAACCTTGCCATTGCCTTGGATATGAAAACACCCATGAGCAATCCCTACGCCAATGGAAAAGTGGATGTGAATTTGCATCTCGACAAATGGAAACAATTGATGCCATTGACCTCCGGAACGGAGGTGGCCGGCGAAGTGGATGCCCACTTCAACTTTGATGGTCATTACAGCGCCATCGCCAAAGAGAAATACAACGATTTAAAGGCGGGGGGCACCATTGGGTTGAAAAACATCGCCTACACCTCCAAAACCACTTTGCCACTAAAACTCCAAGAGCTAAACATGAGCGTGAGTCCGTCCGATTTCAACTTGGTTGTGACCCAGTTGCAATATGGGAAATCGGCCATGAACATCAATGGAAAGCTGCAAAACATGTTGGGATATTACCTCAATAACGAAACATTGCAAGGACAGTTGGTGGTCAATAGCAACAGCCTGGATTTGAATGAATGGATGGCTTGGATGTCGGCCAGCCAACCTACTTCCAGCAACAGCGAAACTACTTCCACAAGCA
Organism: Bacteroidota bacterium; assembly: GCA_037975865.1. Taxonomy (GTDB): domain Bacteria; phylum Bacteroidota; class Bacteroidia; order NS11-12g; family UBA955; genus UBA955. Next base: position 1,208 of record JBANFU010000164.1, on the reverse strand, counting down.
CAAATACTTCCACGGAAACAAAGGCTACGGCTGGAGATTCTGCAAGCACAGCTACTGCGAGCACAGCACCCCACATACCAGAAAATTTGGATTTGATGTTCAACATGAACGTGGGTCGGTTGTTTTATGAAGACTACGATTTACAACAAGCCACAGCCAAAGCCATTGTAAAAGCCGGAGAGATCACTGTAGATCCTTTGGCAGCTACCCTCTTTGGGGCGCGCGTGGAACTGGCGGCATTGAATTATTCATATCCCATGGGAGGCAAACCCACAGTAAAAGGTGGTTTCAACATATTAAACGTAAACCCAGCGAATTTGGCCACCACCCTTACTTTGGTGAAAGCGTTTGCACCCATCGTTGGAAGGATTCAAGGATTGGCCAACATCGAGACTCAAATGGGCATGACGCTAAAACCCAACATGGATATGGACTTGGGTACGTTAACGGCAGGGGGATTATTTAATTTGTTCAGTGGCAATTTGGATGTGCCTAGCTGGATGGGTGAGGCTGCCAAGCAATTGCAGTGGGGATCCAACGACAAATTGGCATTAAAGCCAACCAAAGCAGGATTTTTGATTGAAAATGGGCAGTTCAAACTCAAAGACTCCATTGGGGTGGCGTTGCCCAAAGAAGGACAAATGAAATTGGGCGGATATGTGGATTTGAACAAGCAGTTGCATTTGGGTGGGACCTTGATGGCCAAGGGAAGGAAGTTACCATTTACCATCACGGGCGACATGAAAAATCCCAAACTGACTGTGGGATGGAAAGGTGCATTAAAAGAGGCGGCCGCACCGGTTGTGAACCAGCTGAAAGACAAAGCCTTTGACGCCCTAAACAAAGAAGTGGCTGAGATATTGAAACAGGCGAAAGAAAAGGCGGATTTGATGAGAGCCAACGGAAAAGAAACGGCCGATAAAATGCGTTCTGAAGCCAAGGATTTGGCGGCAAAACAACGATCAGAAACCGACAAAGCCTATGTTCTTGCGATGGATAAAGCCAAAAAAGAAGCTGACGCGTTGGTAGCAGCGGCCAAAGACCCGATCCAAAAGAAATTGGCGAAAGTAGCCGCGGAAAAACTACTGGCCGAAGCAGAAAAGAAAGTCAGCGCCGCCAAAACCGACGGGTATAAAATGGCCGACCAAACCGAGGCCAAAGGCAACGAAAAAGCAGATCAGTGGGAAAGTTCGGTGAATGACAAAGCG
>JBANFU010000119.1:0-5109 GCA_037975865.1 Bacteroidota bacterium | reverse complement strand
ACCCCTTGGAACAACACCATCATGATCATGGCGAACAAGATATATCCCAGCCATTTGTGGGTGAAGTACTGGTCGAGTTTTAGGGTGATGCTTTTCAATCCCACCGGAAATTTGGTGGTTGTACGCTGAATGACTTTTTCAATGTCGATGTATCGCCGCAAGGTCTCTTCACTCAGTCCGGGCAATTTCCCTTGATTCCAATAGGTTTGGAGTCGGTCCGATAACTGCGTCGGCTGTCCCAACAGCTTGGGCTGGGCAAAGTTTTTGAGCAGTTGTTTTATGGGCTCGATATTTTTTTCTCTGCGCGGGTTGAAGAACACACACGGGATGCCGAGTTCATTGGAAAGGGCATCAATATCGATTTTAACGCCTCGTCTTTTCGCCGAATCGTTGAGTGTAAGTACACAAACGGAGGGGATGCCCAATTCAGCCACTTGTGAGAATAGGAGCAGGTTTCGACGCAAGTTGGAGGCGTCAATGACCATCAACAGCGCCTCGGGTTTTTCCTCGCCGATGCCTGCAAGGTGTTGAACGACCAGGCGTTCATCATCGGATTGGGTGTAAAGACTGTAGATGCCAGGAAGGTCGATGAGTTCGATTTTCTCCCCATCCACAACCAGGTTTCCGGCGGATGCTTCTACTGTAGTGCCGGGAAGGTTACTGGTTTTTTGGGTTAGACCTGTCAAACGATTGAACAAGGTGGACTTCCCACAGTTGGGGTTGCCCACGAAGGCAATGCGTTTGGGTGCGCTCATACGATGGCTTCTACTATGGGTTCTACCTCAATGAGACGGGCTTCTTCTTTTCGCAATCCCAACAAGTAGGTATCGATGCGATAGGCGATGGTGGATCCACCGGCAGATTCGTAAAGGCGAATGATTTCGGTGCCGGGGACGCATCCCATTTCCGCGAGTTTCAGCGAGAATTGCCCCTCTTTTAGGCCGGCAATTTTAGCTTTTTCACCTTCTTTGAGGAGGTCTGCGGTGGCTTCCATGATATGCAAATTTAGAATGATTTTAAATAACAAACAAATGATTGTGAAGAATGCCTTAAATCTTGCGGGTTTGCTTGATTTTGTTTTGCGAAAATCGCAGGGCGGGGGGAATCAAACACTGACAATTGTCAGTTCATGTAAAAAGAATCAGGGTTGGTTGTTGCTGCTAAAAAGCATCCAAGCGGCCACGGCTTGTTGTTCAAGCATATAGGCGCCATTCATGACCCAGGCACCTTGGTTTGCAAACCGTTTCATCAGGGCTGTTTCTGAGGGATTATAGACCAAATCGATGAGGCGGTGGGTTGGGGCGATCAAATTCGCAGGCCATTCGATGGCGGTTTCTGTGTTGGGCCACATGCCTAGGGGTGTGGTGTGAACAAACAGGGTGTTGGCCTGAATGTGTTTTTCGGGGTCTTCAGATTCATACGCTTCATTGATCCAGCGGTTGCGGTGCCAAACATGAAAAGGGATGTTTTGGTTTTGGAGCGCGTATTTTACGGCTTTGGCGCTACCGCCATTGCCAAAAATGATGGCATTGGAAATGGGGTTTTGAATGGCTGATTGAGCTTTGAGTAAACTCTGGGAGAATCCAAACACATCGGTGTTATGTCCCTGTAGTTGATACTGGTTGTTGGATCCCACGACCAACACGGTGTTGACCGCGCCTACGGCGCGGGCCTCGGCCGACATCTGATCCAAATACGGTATGATATCCACCTTGTGAGGAACCGTTACATTGAACCCCCTTAGTGGCAGGTCTTTGTCTAATTCTGTACGAATGAACGACGGAAAATCCGCGATATCTTTCAGGTCAAACAGTTCATAACGGCATCGGGTTAGTCCTGATTCGGCAAAGAAACCATTGAAAATCTCAGGTGATTTTGAATGTGAAACCGGGTGTCCCAACAATCCCAACCGTATTGAATGTTGTTCTGGCATGGGATTCTGTTTGGGCGTTAAGAAAAATACTTACTGAACTTCGCCTTGATGGCGTTGTACACGATGGGCAACAACGACAATCCAATGATGCCGAAAACCACGGTTTCGAAATGGTCGTGAACCCAGGGAATCGAGCCCAGCAAATAGCCCAATGTGGTAATGCTACTCACCCACAACACAGCGCCGGCGATACAATAACCCAAGAATTTGCCGTACTTCATGGTGCCCAAACCCGCCGCAAACGGGGCAAATGTGCGCACAATGGGTACAAACCGCGCCATAATCAAAGTGTATCCACCGTGTTTCTCATAAAAAGCCTCGGTTCTTTCCAAGTATTCCCGCTTTAACAACTTCCATTTGAGGTCGAACACCCGAACTCCAATTTTTGAACCGATGAAATAGTTGGTGTTATCGCCCAGCAGCGCAGCCACAATGAGCAGGGGTATTAAAATGAAAATATTCAACGGATGTCCATCCATCGCCGCAATCGATCCTGCCGCAAACAACAGGCTATCGCCGGGTAAAAGGGGCATTACCACCAATCCTGTTTCTACAAACACGATGGCAAACAAAATCAAATACGTCAACTGCTTGTATTCACCGACCAAATACTGAAGTTTATCGTCGAGGTGAAACAGCCAATCTTTGGCAAAATCTAGGATGGAAAGGACTGTCATATTGATACTGCAATTTTACAACAAGCCGTTGATGCGATTGACATCTGATGCCTTATATTTGTATTAAATGCAAAAAAATCGTCGTTTTCTCTCGCGCTTATTGAGCACCCTACTCATTGTGGGTGTATTGAGTGTTGCCCTGTCCACCACAGGTTGTGGTAGTGCCAAACACGGGCGGGTGAAAGCAAAAAATACGGGATGCAACTGTGGGTTTTGATCCTACTGCTTGAGAATTAACCGGTTATCTTGTTCAACTTTGGGGTGAAATGACGCCAAACTGAACATCTTTGTTGATGAACGGTAGGGGTAAATTGCCCGCAGATGCCTAATTTTGCGCAAAATTTTACAATGACAACACAATCTTCATACATTCCTTACAAGGTAAAAGACATCTCATTGGCTGAATGGGGTAGAAAAGAAATCAAAATGGCGGAAGCAGAAATGCCCGGTTTGATGGCTTTGCGTGCTGAATACGGTGCCTCTAAGCCCCTGGCTGGAGCGCGCATCGCGGGTTGCTTGCACATGACCATCCAAACAGCGGTTTTGATTGAAACCTTGGTTGAATTGGGTGCCGAGGTAACTTGGAGCTCTTGCAACATTTTCTCAACCCAGGACCATGCCGCTGCGGCCATCGCTGCTGCCGGTATCTCTGTCTACGCATGGAAAGGTCAGAATGAAGAAGAATTCGACTGGTGTATTGAGCAAACTTTGCACTTCGGCGAAGACCAACAGCCGTTGAATATGATTCTCGACGATGGTGGTGATTTGACCAACATGGTGTTTGATAAATACCCCGAGTTGATTGCGGGTATCAAAGGATTGAGTGAAGAGACTACCACCGGGGTTCACCGCTTGTATGAGCGTATGGCCAAAGGTACCTTGCACATTCCTGCGATCAACGTGAACGACAGTGTTACCAAGAGCAAGTTCGACAACAAATACGGTTGTAAAGAGAGTTTGGTTGATGCGATTCGTCGCGCTACCGACGTCATGATGGCCGGTAAAGTGGCTGTGGTTTGTGGATACGGCGACGTAGGAAAAGGTTCTGCCGATTCTTTGCGCGGTGCCGGTGCCCGTGTGATGGTGACAGAAATTGATCCGATTTGTGCCTTGCAAGCCGCCATGGATGGTTACCATGTGGTACACATCGACAAAGCCATTCCTCAGGCGAACATCGTAGTAACGGCTACTGGTAACTGCAACATCGTTACAGCGAAGCATTTTGAATCGATGAAGGACAAGACCATCGTTTGTAACATCGGTCACTTCGACAACGAAATCGATATGGCTTGGTTGAACAAGAATTATGGCAATACCAAGTACACCATCAAGCCCCAAGTGGATGTTTACAACTTGAACGGCAATGAAATCATTGTATTGGCTGAAGGTCGTTTGGTAAACTTGGGTTGTGCTATGGGTCACCCTAGCTTCGTGATGAGTAACAGTTTCACCAACCAAACCTTGGCTCAGATTGAGTTGTGGAACAACCACGCCAGCTACAAGAATGAGGTTTACGTGTTGCCCAAGCACTTGGATGAGAAAGTAGCAAAATTGCACTTGGCACACATCGGTGCTGAATTGACCGAGTTAACACAAGAGCAGGCCGATTACATCGGTGTGAACGTGAACGGTCCTTTCAAAAAGGATACCTACAGATATTAATCAATTGCGGTTTGTAGCAGGGTTCCACAATCGATAGGTGGTGCCCTGCTCAAATTGAAAATAGCGTCGATTCAATCGGTCGATGCGCTGCGGCATCTCGAATGGAGCACCGATCAGCAAAGAGTCCCCAATCCGTTTTTGTGTTTCGTCCCAGTCTGCGATTTCTTCCGTAGACATGGCTTTCATGGATTTAACGGTCCCACAGAGCCCAGTTCTTTCCTGATTCAATACCGATGTCAAAGCGGTTTCGTAACTCAATCCCCATAAGGATCCGGGATGAACGCGAGACGATAGACTATCGTAATGGGCAATCATTTTGTCGTTGGGCATCGCTGTGATCAACGCATGGAGTTGCTGCTGGCGGTTGGTGTAGGTTGGGCTGTGTTGTTGAATGCCCAGCAGCTGGCTCAACGCCATGAACCAGGGCAGTATACCCACAATATTTCGCGAAAAATCACGCTGTTTGGCCGTGATGAATTTTAGTCGATAATGGCCAAATTCTGGACGCTGGCTGGACCACAAATACATCGGAATGGAAAGCATCGCCACAACAGCCACCGGGTAGAAGAACTTTTCCATGTTGATGTGGGCATCGCCTTGGGAGTAAATGATCAAACAGACAACCACCTCAATGATCCACAGGGAAAAATAGGCCAAGGAAAACCCGCGCCACGGTTTGGTGAGTCCCAATAAGAAACAAGCGACCGCAGTGACGCTGGGAATGAAAAACCACGAGGCATGTGATAGGTATTGTAGGCTCCACAATTTGTCGAAATGCTGCCAAGTTTGGGAATTTACCAAAGTTTGGTAGAGGCTGGCATCATAAGAATTGCTGGG
>JBANFU010000076.1:0-8762 GCA_037975865.1 Bacteroidota bacterium | reverse complement strand
GCCGCGATGTGAACATCCTAGAATCCCTGCATCACGGAGAATCTCCATTGGGAAGTCCAGGCACAATTACCGGATTCCCTCCAGTGCGCAAGGATTTGTTGGTGTTTTCTGGCGTCTTTCAAGAGCGTGCCAACATTCCGTATACCAATCTCTTGGAAATCAACGGAGAAGCCGGCAGTATCACCGAGGTTCCCCAGTTTCACCAACTGTTGAATCAGTATCACAGCGCCCATACATCGCTCTATTCCTACAAGGTCGACGCCCAGTTTTATCTGTTTTTCGGGGGCATCGCCCAGTATTTTTTTGATGATTCCGGTTTGTTAACCCAAGATCCAGATGTGCCCGTGGTAACAACCGCCTCGCTCATCGAACGCACCGCCGCCAATGAATACAGTGAATACGCTTTGCCCTTGCAATTGCCCAAAGGAATCGGGGCGGGCACTGAATTCATTCCCGCGCCAACCGTCCCAAAAATTGAAAACACGGATGTAATCGACCTGGAATCATTGCAAGGCGATTCGCAGCTGCTCGGCTACCTGGTGGGCGGATTTTCTACCACGGCCCCCAATGTGTTTTTCGATAACGACGCCGATGAAAGTCGCGCCGAATCACACGCCTACGCCGTGTATTGGAAACGCAACGATGTATTCCGTGATCCCGCACAGAAACTATCGCTCAATGAAGCCAAACTCGTCACCCAGGGCAACAACGGACAAATTCACTTTCAAGCTTTTAGCAATACCGAAAACGCAAAAGTGTACTTTTTGGTCAAACTCACGGAGGCGGGTCCTTGTACTTTGACCCTCCGCGATGAGTCCAATCAACCCTTGCTGAAACATACGTTTCCGGGCGGATTGCCCGCAGGGGAGAGTGTCTTTGCCTTGCCGCTGTACAATGCCACCCAACGAAAAATCTATTCTGTGGAGTTTGAATCCAATGGAACGGTGCTAAGTGAGCGATTGATTATCAATCCGTAACCATAAAAAAAGCCCCCTTGGTTACACAAGGGGACTTTGATTGGAGGTCGGAAGCGGATTCGAACCGCTGTAAAGGGTTTTGCAGACCCGTGCCTAGCCACTCGGCCATCCGACCTTTTTCGGGAGTGCAAATATACGAAAAAAATGGCTCAAACAACAGCGCCGTCTGCCATTTCGATAATGCGATCTGTTTTTCTTGCAAAATCGGGATCGTGGGTTACGATCAACAGGGAAGTTCCCAATTCATGGGTCAACTCTTTGAAAATGTCAAACACCACCCCCGCATTTTTACTGTCTAGGTTTCCCGTAGGCTCATCGCCCATGATGATGGTGGGGTCGTTGATCAGCGCCCGCGCAATGGCCACGCGCTGTTTTTGTCCGCCCGATATCTGCGTCGCTTTCTTGTGCGATTGATCGTGAACATCCAGCAAGCGCAATTTTTCCATCGCATCGTGTTCTACCTCGGCTTTGGATTTTCTACCCAATTTTAATCCCGGCATCATCACATTCTCCAACACAGAAAACTCGGGCAGCAAATAGTGGAATTGAAACACGAAGCCGATGTGCTGGTTGCGAACTTCAGATAATGCCTCTCCATCCAAACCCGTTAGAAGGCGATCGCCCAGAAACAACGATCCTTCGTAATCCGTATCCATGGTGCTTAAAATGTACAACAAGGTACTTTTTCCGCAGCCGGATTTTCCCATGATCGACACAAATTCTCCGCGGTTTACTTCGATGTTGATGTCCTTCAGCACCTGCACCCGAACGGGGTCAACAAAATATTTGCTGATGTTGTGGGTACGCAGAATGGGGGTGGAGGTAGGCAAACTCATGGGAGGGTTGGGATGAGGTTTTTGTGATAAGCGTTATTGTCCGCGAATGATTTCAACAGGGTCGATTTTACTGGCTTTCCGCGCAGGTAAATACCCCGCGAAAAAGGTGGTAACAATGGCAAAAATGGCCCCGATGGCATAAAACAAGGGCTGGAAATTCACCGGGAATGTCTTTACGGTGGGAATGGCTTCCGTTTCAAAGGGTGCTTTGCTAATGAGAAAACTCAGCAGTCCGCCCATCGCCAAACCAATCAATCCCCCTACAATGCCAATGAACATCGCCTGGTATATAAAAATGCGTTTCACATCGCTGCCAGAAAATCCGGTGGCCTTCAAAATGGCGATGTCGTTCATTTTTTCATAAATCACCATGTTTAAGATGTTGTAAATACCGAACCCAGCCACAATCAGCAAAGTAATAGAAACCGCATAGGTGATGATGTTTCGGATGGTGGTACCCGTTTCAAACTGGGCATTGGCGGCTTTGATATCGATGCTGTTGACCCCGTAGGTTTTGGCGATTTGATCCGATAGTACTTTGGCCTTTTCGATATCGAACAGCTTCACACTGATGTCGGTAACGAAATTGTTGCCCTCACCGGCAATCCGCTGTGCAGTTTTCACGTTCACATAGCTTTGTACTTTATCGATGTCGGCCAGCCCACTCTGAAAAAAACCAACGACCTTGAGTCGGTAGGTAGCCCCCGAACTGCTCAACAATTGTACCCGATCGCCGATTCCCAGACTCAACTTTTTTGCGACACCGATTCCCAAAACGATTCCGTTTTCGTTGTTGGCAAGGTCGCGCGGAAGCCCATTTACGATGTATTGTTTGAAATTGAACAACCGGTCTTCTTCCAAGGCATTGATTCCGATGGCATTGCCGTTCAGGAGCACCGATCCCGATTGGTAAAAAATCCGGGCGCTTACTTGGGGCGTTACCCCCATAACCAGCGGGTTTTTCTTCAAGATCGACATCAGCGGCTGGTTGTTATAAATGCTGGCTTGGTCTTGTTTGGGTTTGATGGAATGCACCATATGCACGGCGCCTTTGTAGGCGGGATGCAATTGAATGGGTTGCTTTTCGCTGGGCTGCACCTCGTTATAAATGCGAATATGGGGTGTTCGGTTCAAGATCAAACCATCCAACAAACCGTTGAGTCCCGTCATGAAACTCACCAACACAATGAACGTCCCAATGCCAAAGGTTACGCCCAAACTGGCGATGGCACTCTGCTTTTTGCGCGTGAGCAAGTGCGTTTTGGCAATTTGAATCAAAACGGCGTTGCCCATGGCTTATTTCCCCTTGGGCATCAAAATCTCTGACTGGTCGGTGAGGCCCTCTAATACCTCCACAAATTCCAAATTGCGCAAGCCGGTTTTTACGGTAATATCGCCGTCCTTGGTTTTCACTACGTTGTTTTTGTCGATGCACGACAATGGAATCAGAAGCGCTTTTTCTTTGCGGTTGATCACAATATTCACCTCAGCATTGAGTCCAGGATACAGTTGTGCGGGCTTTTCATCGAACACGGCCTCCACTTCAAACGACTGCGATTTGGCATTCATGATGGGGATGATACGCGTCACATGCCCTTTGTAGGACTGTCCTTTGTAGGCGTCTAGGGCGATGATGGCAGTTTGACCCACTTGGATCTTGGCGATGTCTACTTCATCAACCTCCATGTGAATGAGGTAATCTCCGCTGTTTCCAACAATGGCAATGGGTTTTTGGGGCGATACCCATTCTCCTTTCTCCGCCAACAATTGATATACCTCACCACTGATGTCGGAGCGTATGTCAAACTCCGACAAGTTTTTACTTGCACTGCCTTGGTTGTTCTGGGCTTGCTTTTGATTGAAGGAGAGTTGGCTTTGCGCCAGGGCAAGTTTCGATTGCAGGGCTTTTACGGCATTTTTGCTTGCCGCAGCGGCCAATTTTTTGGCTTCTAACTGCGATAAGCTGCCAATGTTTTGCGCCCACAGATTCTGTTGACGCTTATAGTTGAGTGAGTCCAGTTTGGCTTGCTCTACCGCGGTCGACAACTGGGCCTGAATCTCCTGCAATTGCTTGGCGCTCATTTTGGATAGGGTTACAGCCTCACCCGCCGTGCTCGCGGAAAGGGCCGCCCCCGTATTGTCCAAATGGGCAATGAGTTGTCCAGCCGACACCCGATCACCTTCTTTCAGTAAAAACTGGAGGATGCGGCCCGACATAGCCGGGTACAAGGTATATTGCTGTGCAGCCTTGATGGTGGCACTGGCATAAACGGATTCTACGATGGGTTGGTAAGAAGGACGAACGGTTTCAGTTTTGTCTTTACATCCGATGGTCAACAAGGCCAAGGCAACGATACCTAAAGGGCTGAATTTCATGTTGGTTCAAAATTACATGGATTTTTTCAATCACAATATGATTTGTGTCACCTACCAAGAAATCCTTGTGAATGAATTAGCGCTGGTATACCCGCTGTCCGCCAATGTAGGTTTGCCAAACTTTGGCTTTGGGGATTTTGGATGCCTCTACGGTCATTAAATCGGTGTCCATTACAATAAAATCAGCCATTTTACTGGGTTCCAATGAGCCCGTGCGGGTTTCGTCGAAATTGGCATAGGCCGCCCACAATGTCATGCCCCACAGGGCTTGTTTTCGGCTAAGTGCTTGTTCTCCGATAAAGGGTCTTTCCAAATTTCCGGCGGCATCCATACGCTGGGTAGCCGAATAAAAGGTGTTCATCGGCGATATGCCTTCTACGGGGAAGTCGGTTCCCAACGCAATGACTTTGGCTTGCGATAACAAATTTTGATAGGCATAGCCACCTTTGGCGGCGGTGCTACACAACCGTTCATCGGCCCAAGGAGCATCAGACGTGGCATGGGTGGGTTGTACGCTGGGTATGATGCTGCGGGTGGCAAAAATTTTCTGGTCTTTTCCACTCACAATTTGGGCGTGCTCAATGCGCCAGCGGGCATCGTAACCCTCCGGAATGTTCTTTTGAAACGTTCTCAATGCGATGGCATTGGCACTATCACCAATGGCGTGCACACAAACTTGGAATCCCTTGTTCAGTAGGTACTGTTGGTACATTTCAAACTTGCCAACATCCATGATTTGTAAGCCTTTGTGTCCCAATTGATCGCAGTAATCCCCTTTGAGCAAAGCCCCGCGTGAGCCCAATGCTCCATCCAAATACATTTTTACTGAGCGCATGGTGAACAAATCGGTGTAAATCATGCCGTTGCGGGAGATGAAACCCAGATTCTCTTCGCTCAATGACAACATGCCATAAATTCTCAAAGGCAGTTTCCCTTGAGATTGTAGTTGTTTGATGAGGTCAATGTCGGACAGAGAAATACCCGCTTCTGCAATCTGTGTTAGGCCTTGAGCATGACAGTTTTTTAATCCCTTGGCCAATCCGTTTTCCCAGGCGCTAAATGGGACTTTGGGCAGCTGCGACTTTACCAAGTCTGCGGCATTGTCGATGCAAATTCCTTGAAACTTTCCATTCACTTTTACAAACTCACCGCCGGGGATTTGGACGTCGGTGTTGAGGTTGAGGGCCTTGACCGCGGCCGAATTAATCCAAACAGCGTGACCATCGATCCGGCTAAAACAAACCGGTGTATTGGGAAAGGCTTTGTCGAGCTGTGCCATACTCGGATACGTTTTGTTCGCCCAATCATTCTGGTCCCAACCCCTACCGATCAACCAGGGCAAGGTGTTTTTCTTGCTGAATTTTTTGGCGCGCTTCACGGCATCCGCCTCTGATTTGCAACCCACAAGGTCCACTTCTGTTAATCCCTTGGAATAAGCCAAGAAATGGCAGTGGGCATCAATCAATCCGGGATAAATGTACTTACCCGGAAATTCCATTTTGGGTGACATGGGATACAGGGAATCGGCCGTTTTGACATCCCCAACATATAATATAATGCCGTTTTCAACCACCATCGCATGGGCTTCACTGAAACCGGTATCGGCGGTGTAAATTTTTTCTGCTACGTATAGGGTTCTATTCGATTGATTTTGAGCGGATAGGAGGGTGGTGCTAAAAAATACTATCAGAAAAAAGTAAAAAAGTCTATTCATCTTTTGGGGGTTCATGGCACATTTGTTGTTACAAAACTCGCAACATCTTTTCAGTATCTTGCAAAAATCACAAAAACTATGAATAAACGTCGCATTCTCTGGGTAGTATTGGTTCTTTTTATCGTTGGTTTAATCACAGGTTATTATTTGTGGAACAAAGCCCCTGAAAATCAAGCTTCTGGTACACCCGATTTTGAAAAAAATCTCACCCAGTGGGTGCAAGAACTCGATGCCGATACGGGCGCCGCACGCACGTTTTCTGCTTTTGTAGGCAAAAGTGTGAAGTTTTCAGGAGAAGTGGCCGATGTTTTGGGTGACAGCAGTCTCACCCTCCAAATCAAAACTGGGGTAGAGGGATTTAATCTCAACGCCAACTTTCACCAAGACTACCAATCTTCGGTGAGCGGTATCGTGGCCGGCGACCTCGTTACATTGCAGTGCATTTGCGATGGATTGGTGGTGCCCATGTCGGCCGATGATTTGTTCGCGGAGAAAAAGATCGACATGAGTCGTTGTGCCTTGATCAAACACGAGCCCCACAAAACGGATGTGTCACAATCCGTGGAACATGAACAAACCGATTCAACCCAATCAAACAACTAACACAATCATGATGAAAAAATATCTATTTCTTGTCGCCATCGCATTGGTACCCATGCTTTCATTTGCCCAGGTTTATAAAACTTCTGCCGGTAAAATCTCATTTGTAAGCAAAACCTCCATCGAGGAATTCTCTGCCAACAACAGTCAAGTAGAGGCGGCCATCGCCCCGGTGAAAAACCAAATGCAATTCCGTGTGCCTGTCAATGGTTTCGTATTCAAATCGGCGTTGATGCAAAAGCATTTCCAAGAGAATTACATGGAAACTTCGCGTTTTCAATACAGTGATTTCAAAGGACAAATCAAAAACATCGCTGCTGTTAACTTCAACCAAAACGGAGAGTATCCTGTGGAGGCCGTGGGTAAATTGACCATGCATGGCGTTACCAAAGACATCACCGTGCCAGGGAAAATCGTGGTGACAGATGGCGCCGTGGCCCTTAAAGCCAATTTCCGCATCAAATGCTCCGACTACCAAATTAAAATTCCTGCGGCTAGTGCTGCATCGGTTTCTGATGACATCGCCATCGCCGTAGATTGCGCCTTGGCCAAATAATCAAACCTCAGAAATACACATGAAACTCGCAAAATTCTCTCTCATTGCAGCCTTTTCATTGGTGGCTGTCTGGGGAATACAATCTTGTCAGCATGAACAAATGGGCGATCCCAATGCTGCCATCTGTTTTGAGCGTGACATTCTCCCCATCTTCAATTCAAAATGCGCCATGAGCGGATGTCATGATGCGGGGACTTCTGCCGAGGGCTATAATTTATCCAACTACAAACAAATTGTGAGCAGAGGTCTTGTCAAAGGCAAACCCAACAGCTCTGAGTTGTATTCAATCGTGGCCGACAATGAAATGCCACCCAGAGGATATACCAAATTGAGCGCCACAGAAAAACAATTGCTCTATGATTGGATCGCCGATGGCGCGAAGAATGGCATCAACTGTGCGGTGAAATGCGATTCTACCAATTCGGGTTTTGCCTCCACCATTATGCCCATGATGACAAAATACTGCGTGGGTTGTCATGCCTATCCCAATGCTTCGGCCCAAGTAGAATTGTCGGGTTATATCGGCGTGAAAAATGCCATCAATCAAGGTTTGCTCAGATCGATCGATCATTCAGGTTATTACCCCATGCCCAAAGGTGGCAGTAAATTGAGCGATTGTGAGATTTCTCAAGTGCGTAAATGGATTCAGAGAGGAGCACCCAATGACTAAGCGATTTGGATTTATTGCCGCAACGGCATTGGTTTTGGTGACCTTGGTTTCGATGCAAGGTTGCTACTACGACAACAAAGCCGAAAATTACGGTTCGTCCGGTTGCGACTCAGCTAACCCCACGTATACCAATAACATCGCGCCACTGATCAACCAAAGTTGTATTGGATGTCATGGCAGCAGCGGAGCCTCAGCGGGGGTGTCGCTTACCTCTTATGATTTGGTGAAAGCCCAAGCCTTGAAAGGTAGCCTCATAGGTACCTTGAAACAAAATGGCTACAGTTTGATGCCTCCCGGTGGTAAATTGAGTGATTGTAAAATCGGTCAAGTAGACAAATGGATTCGCAATGGATTCCCGCAATAAGATGGTCGGCATGAAGTCATTCATTCTTACAGCATTGGGTACGATGGCTTTGTTGCCTTCGGTCCATGCAGCGAAAATCACAGAAACGGATACCCTGGCCGCAAGCATCAAGGAATCCGCCGACAACCGTTCATTAACAACCTATATCCCCCCTGCCTTGAGTTTGGAGCGCAAAAGTCTGCGCATCATCAACATGCAAGGCGCTGTGGGGCTGCCCAAAGGAGAATGGGAACTGTTCATTCAGCACCGATTTGGCACCTTTGGAAGCGGGGCCTACAACTGGTATGGATTGGATCAAAGTTATATGCGCATCGGACTGGATGCGGGATTATCGGATCGACTCACCGTGGGTGTTTCGCGCAGTAGCATGAATAAAATTGCCGATGCGTATTTCAAGTACCAAATCAAAGGGAAAGCGAAACAATCCGACAAAATAGCCCAAAGTGAAAATAAGTCGGAGGTGACCGCCTCCTGGTATAGCAATGTCTCCGTCAATACCCAGTTGCGCGGAAACATCTCACCGGAGCCCTTTTATTTCAGCAATCGCCTGCGGTTTGTCAATACCTTGATCATCAGCAAAAACATCAACGATCGGTTGTTGTTGGCGGTGACACCCAGTTTGGTGCATGTGAATTTGGTGGATTTGGCCACCGAATCCAACGACATCGC
>JBANFU010000022.1:0-2639 GCA_037975865.1 Bacteroidota bacterium | reverse complement strand
TTTTTATTGCCGCTTTCCTGGGTTGATTCAAAATTTGAATTACCGGAGTCTTTGCCACTGGTATTGCCGCCCATGCCCAACTCTTTCTCAACGATTTTTTGGGCTTGGTCTGCACATTGGTCGCAGATATGTCCATCAAGGCCAGAAATCAACATGAGCGATTCGCTCTTTCTGCGGCCACAGAAAGAACAAATGGGGTCTTTGGCTTTCATACCAAATTATTTGTTACGACGACCCAAAACCTCGTCGATCATACCGTATGCCTTTGATTCTTCGGCAGTCATCCAATAATCACGATCGCTGTCCTTTTCTACTTTCTCGTAGGGCTGGCCTGAATGATGAGAAATAATGTCGTACAATTCCTTTTTCAGTTTGCTGATTTCTTTGTACGTAATTTCAATATCAGAGGCTTGACCTTGTGCACCGCCAAGAGGTTGGTGAATCATGATGCGAGAGTGGGGAAGCGCCGTTCTTTTGCCCGCAGCACCTGCACACATCAAGACAGCACCCATACTGGCTGCCATGCCGGTACAAATGGTGGCTACGTCTGAGCTGATGTACTGCATGGTATCGTAAATAGCCAAACCAGCATAAACACTTCCGCCTGGGCTGTTGATATAAATTTGAATGTCGCGGTTTGGATTGGCACTTTCCAAAAAGAGCAACTGCCCCATGATGATGTTTGCTACATCCTCATAAATGGGAACACCCAAGAAGATAATTCTATCCATCATCAAACGAGAGAAAATGTCAATGACACTCGCATTCATTTGGCGCTCCTCGATGATGTTGGGCGTGAGTCCGTAAATGCCACCAGATTGTGAAACCAATTTGGTGTATTCGTCTACCCGCAAACTGCTGATGCCCAAATGCTTCGTTGCGTATTTCTGAAATTCTTTGCCGTAATCCATGTTGTTTTCCTTGTATAACAAATCTACATCACAAAAGGTTACTCTCCATGCGCAGATTTATGCGCATTTACGTGAGAGAAGTAATCTTCTACGGAAATCTTCTTTGATTTCAAGGTTACAATGCCTTTTACCGCATCGTAGGCTTTGCGATAAATCACGCGGTCTGCCATTTGCATGACGAATTCACGCTCTCCCAATCGCTTGTTGATGCTCTCGTCCAAGAAAGCGTCGTTCATCGGAATATTCAATCCGTATTGTCTGTACAACCCATG
Organism: Bacteroidota bacterium; assembly: GCA_037975865.1. GTDB lineage: Bacteria > Bacteroidota > Bacteroidia > NS11-12g > UBA955 > UBA955. The sequence continues at coordinate 1,456 of JBANFU010000022.1, read as the reverse complement.
GAAGTAAATGCGTGCTTCTTCGCGAATATCTTGCTCGGTGCTTTGCAAATTTTGGCTCGCCGCTATTTTGTCGATAACGAGCCTGCGCTGCAAGGCACTCTTTTCCTCTGCATATTTTTCGTCGATGTTTTCGAAGTTGTATTCGTTCTCCTTGGTTGTAATCAACCAACGCTTCAAAAACTCATCGGGCAATTCAATGCTATGTTTTTCCATCAACAAATGACCGATCTGGTGATCCAACCAAAGGTCTGCTTCGTTGCGGTAGTAATTTTCCAAGTTCGACTGTATGCGTGAGCGGTACTCCTCTTCGTTGGCCGGAATGTCTTGCTCTCCAAAGACTTCGCGATAGTATTCTTCGTTGAGTTCAGCATCCGTTCTGCGCTTGATTTCGGTAATTACCAACTTGAATTTATCGCTCAGGTCGGCTACGCCTTCCTTCGCGATTCCCAATGTATTTGAAATAACCGTTTCGTTGTTGTTCAACAACGTCTTCACGCTGCACACCAACTCATCGCCCACTTTCTTGCCCAAAACCGCCTTTTTGGCTTTTTTGTCTTCGATCATGGATGCTACAAAGCTGATGCTCTTTTCAGCTACACCACCCTCCAAAACTTCACCGTTTTCGTCGAGTTCTGTGATGCCCGCATAGATGATGTCTTCATCCTCGGCCGACTCAACATCGAACATCTTACCATGACGCTTGCGAGAATAGTTGATGTCTTCGGTCACTTCCTTTTCACTTACTTGAATGTCGAACTGCTCCAAAGAATCCTTCGCGCTGATGTTTAATTCAAACTGAGGCGCCAATCCCAAGTCAAAAGCAAATTTGAAACTGTCGCTGCCCTCAATGTCGATCTCACTTTCAATCTTCGTGCTGGCAATGGGGTAACCCAAAATATCCAATTTTTCGTCCTGAATGTATTGGTTCATGGCCTCAGAAGCAATGTTTTGGATTTCTTCAGCCAAAATGCCCTTGCCATACAACTTTTGAACCATCCCCAATGGGGCTTTTCCCGGACGGAATCCCTTGATGTTGGCACTTTTTTGAATGCGCTTTACTTCTTTTTCTACCTTTTCTTGGTAGTCTTCCTTACCCAAAGAAATGATAACGGTAAGATTGAGATCGTCGTGTTTTTCGAGTTGAATATTCACAGTTTGATGCGTTTCTAAATAAATGAAAATCCCCGCCACATTGCGTTCAAGCAATTAGAGGAGGGGAGTAGTGCACGCGGAGGGACTCGAACCCACACACCTTACGGCGCCAGATCCTAAGTCTGGTGCGGCTACCAATTACGCCACGCGTGCAGGTTTAGGATTCTCGAATGAGGCTGCAAAATTAAGGAAATCTTTTGATAATTCCATAATTATTTCAAAATATGTTTTGAAGCTTTTGCAAATTATTCAAAGACAGTTGAAGTATAGGTATATAACTTCTTCGGACTCACTTCTACTGTGA
>JBANFU010000187.1:0-13429 GCA_037975865.1 Bacteroidota bacterium | reverse complement strand
TTTTTCACTGTCAATTTGCTCCACAACGGCAGTTCGTGGGAAGAGGGATTTGTAGAAGCTGTGATTTGGCAACTCAATAAAGATGATGGTTACCGCGGCGACACGCTCAACAAGAACTTTTTTCACAACATCAAATACGATGGTGTTTCCATTTGGAGCATTTGCGCCATTCAGAACGGACCGATGCCCGGCGGCGTTGACAATTACTTTTTGAGTGTTCGTCCGTATGCCCAACAGAACGACACCGTTTTTGTGCATCGCATCACCAATACATTGCGCAGCGGTCAGGCCAATTACGAGTTGGGGGTATTTAAAAGTCCATTGAAATATGGCTTTCCCTCCAGTGCTTTACTGCCCGACACGGCTTTCCGATTGCGCACAAACGACGCCCGGGTACTCAGCGGTGTCAGGATGGGATCACAGTTGCATTATTTTCAAAACTGCCTCAATTTCAGCACGATGCAAGCACACATCATGCATGGAAGCCTGTACAATCTAACACTACCCAGTGGTAAGATGGCCTCTACCCCAACCCAACGTTGGAACGAAGGGGGTGCCACGCTTCAAGCCCACTTGTACAGCAATGATAGCTTGGACTTTGGTTATCCTGCTGTGGCGGCAGCCGGTGCAGAACCCAATAACGAGGGTGATCCGTTGGATCCTTCTATGGTTGTAACCTCCGTGTTTTCTGGCCCCAAACATTTTCCCGGCACCGGGGCCTTTTACATCAACCGGTACGGGGAGCACAGTAACTATCAAATTCTTAAAAAGGGACAATCTGTCATCAATTATACCTTTATCAAGCCGTCTGAACAACGATGGGGCGATTACGAAGGAATTCAAGCCAAGTTCAATGAAAAAGGGGTGTTTTATCTGGTAGGGTCTTGGGGGAAAACCAACAGCATGTTTGCTTATGTGGCCCGCGTGAAGTTGAAAGACACCGTGTACGACAACCCCATTTCTTCGGTGCGTGTTTTTCCCGTGCCAACCACCGAAAACGTGCAGATTGAAATACAAAACAATGTACATGCGCGCATTCAAGGTCAGATTTTCGCCGCCGATGGCAAATTAATTTCAACCAAATCGCCCAGCGCCAACCAAACATTGGCCATTCCAGGCGATGAGAGTTTTAGCCTATCGTTGGAACCCGGAACTCACCGCTATGCCCTTCACACATTGGGGCTGCCCAAGGGAATTTACTTTCTGCGCCTCCATTTGACAGAAGGCAGTTGGCAAGCGAATACAGATACTCAGACCTTCAAATTCATTGTACAATAAGCCATCATGGAGGAAAACCTCAACCCAAACGCTCGTCCGAAGGGCGAAATACTGCTCATCAACAAACCTTATGGCTGGACCTCATTTCAAGCGGTAAAAAAGGTAAGGTATGTCACCCGGGCAAAAAAAGTGGGGCATGCCGGCACCCTCGATCCGCTGGCAAGCGGTCTGCTGATTGTCTGCACAGAGCAGCAAACCAAAGGCATTCAAGCCATTCAAGATGCGGAGAAGGAATACGAAGGCACCATTACCCTGGGTGCTACCACGCCCAGTTACGATATGGAAACTGAGCCCAATGAGCATTTTCCAACGGCGCACATTACCGATGAGCTCATTCGTACAACAACCACCAAGTTCTTGGGAGAAATCGAACAGATCCCGCCTCTTTTTTCTGCCATCAAAGTAGATGGCAAACGCGCCTATACATTGGCGAGACAGGGCGATGCTACCGTACTCAAATCGCGACTGATAACCCTGTACGAATTTGAAATCACCCGCATTGAAATGCCCGAAGTGGATTTCCGTGTGCGCTGTAGCAAAGGCACCTACATTCGATCATTGGCCTACGATTTCGGTCGCGCCTTGGCCTCCGGAGGCTATTTATCGCGATTGGTCCGCACGAAAATTGGTGATCACAGCCTAGAAAATGCCGTTACACCTCAGGCCTTTGAGGACGCTTGGAAATTGAAAAATAGCCAATCAGAAGCCCAATAACCCCGGGCGATAGCACCCATATCATTTTTGGGCCGATTTTTGCTACCTTTGGAAAACATGCGCAATATGAAAAAAACGCTCCGTACTTTGGGATTATTAACCCTGTCATTGGGACTGGTTCAATGTTCTGATCTGAATGCCGAAAAAGTAAAAAAAGACGTCAACAACTGGTTCACCGATCTGATTACCCCCAGAACCTCCTCATTGGAATTGGCCAATGAAGGCTATACAGTAAAAGGCAATCTGAAAAACAAACCCAACCAAAAGTTGGCCTTGTATGAGATGACTCCAGAGAACCTGATTTTTATCGACAGTGTACTGACCGACAAAAAGGGTGATTTCACGCTCAAAGGCAGCACCAAAGAATTAATTTTTTGCGCCCTGGCAATCAACGAAAAACAAATGATTTATCTGGCCTTGGATAACAGCACAGAAATCAATGTCATGGCCGATGCCACCGCAAGCAGCCTGAGCTATACACTATCGGGAAAAAACATCGATGAAAGTGTGGCTTTGAAGGACTTGCTCAAATTGAATGAGGGCTATGTGAACAAGATTAAAGCATTGGAGACAGAAGCAAGCAGCCTAAACCCCAATACCGACGCCGGTTTCCAGCGGATGTCGCAGTTGCAAAATGATTACTACGCCACCATGACCGCCCGCAACGCCGACATGCTAAAATTCGCCCAGTCAAAAACGGCCAGTTTCATTCCCTTTTTCATCTTACAGTTCAATGTAGTGCAAGAACCCACCATTGAATTGTTGACCGCTGCCAAAGACGCCGCGATGAAAGCCAATCCCACAAGCAAATACACCGAGGCCATCGTACAGCGATACAACGAAGAAGCCAAATTGATGATTGGCGGGTTGGCTCCCGAAATCAACTTAGCGCAACCTGAGGGCGGTAATTTGGCACTGAGCTCGTTGCGTGGAAAGTATGTTTTAATCGATTTTTGGGCTAGTTGGTGTGGTCCATGTCGAAAGGAAAACCCCAACAATGTCATTATGTACAACAAATACAAGGACAAAGGTTTTGAAATCTATGCCGTTTCATTGGATCAAGACCCCTTGCGTTGGAAAAAAGCCATCGAAACCGATGGCCTCGTTTGGAAGCACGTGAGCGATTTGAAAGGATGGAGCAGTTCTGCCGGACAGACCTACAACATCAAAAGCATTCCAGCCACCGTATTATTAGACCCTGCGGGAAAAATCATTGCCAAGGGTTTGCGTGGCGAGGAACTTGATGCAAAACTCAACGAGATTTTCGGTAATCAATAATTGCCATGACCCCAACTTTATGTTAGGGTTTACTTAATAGAAACTTAATACAAAGCGAGTTGATAATTAACATCAAATCAATTCCTTTGTAACACAATGATTAAAGGAATGCCTAAAGTTTTAGTAGTTGATGATGAGCAAGATATTCTCGAACTCATTCGGCATTCGTTGGCAAAAGAGGGTTTTGAAGTTCACGTGGCAGCCAATGGCGCCCAAGCCCTCGAGCAAGCCCGAAAAGTGAAGCCCGAAATCATCATCATGGATGTTATGATGCCTGTTATGGACGGAATGGAAGCCTGCAGACAACTAAAAGACAATCCCGAAACAAGCAACATCCCTGTTATTTTCTTGACTGCACGCTCAGAAGAGTTCGCCGAATTGGCGGGTTTTGAGGCGGGTGCCGATGACTATATCGCAAAACCAGTAAGAAACCGCGTTTTGTTGAGCCGGGTAAAAGCCATCTTACGTCGCGGTAACGCCATTCAAACCCCCGAACCTGAAAAATACGATTTCAACACCATCAAAATCGATCGGGAACGCTTCGTGGTGGAATACAACGGCAAAGCACTCCAACTGCCCAGAAAAGAATTTGAATTGTTGGCTTTCCTCGCTTCACGTCCGGGTCGCGTTTTCAGTAGAGACGAAATCCTTGAGAACGTATGGGGCAATGAAGTGTTGGTCGTAGACCGCACCATCGATGTTCACGTACGAAAGATTCGTGAAAAACTCGATGACAAATTCATCTACACGGTGAAAGGCGTAGGCTACAAATTCGAGCCATAATTTCAGTTAAATATTGAGAGCACTGTAGCGGCTTTGTCGCAGCACTCTTGATATTCCTCCTCCGCGTCACTGTCTATGGTGATCGCACCACCCACCGCGTACGACAATCGGCGTTCACTTCCATCGTACATCAACGAGCGAATTACAACGTTGAAGTCCATATCCCCCTGCCATACGTACCCCACCGCCCCACTATAAATGCCGCGGGAAAAATTCTCTAGCTGCTCGCTGTGTTGCATCACCGCAATTTTGGGCGCCCCTGTCATGCTCCCCATCGGAAAAGTGGCCTGAATGATATCGGACACCCCAACCCCGTCCATCAATGCCCCCGTGACCGTAGAAATCATTTGGTGCACGTGAGAATAGGTGTAAACCCCGCACAGCTCCGGAACCTGCACAGTACCCGCTTGGCAAACCCGCGACAAATCATTGCGAACCAGATCTACAATCATGATATTCTCTGCCCGGTCTTTGGTTGATTGTTGCAGCGTCATCACGGCCTCCGCATCCGCTTGGGCTTGGGCTTGCTTCAGGGCATGGGCTTCGCTATCCATTGGTGCTTTCATCGCGTCATCACCCAGTGACAACCGACGTCGTTTGCGTGTGCCTTTGATGGGCTGGGAAATGATGGTTTGACCTCGAACCGATAAATATCGCTCAGGGCTGGCGCACAAAAGGTATTGATCCTGATCCTTGAAAAAACTCGCAAATGGGGCTGGCGCTTTGCGATTCAATGCCAAAAATGTTGCGTAGGGATCAATTTCTGCCTCCGCGGTGTAAGCAATACAATGATTCATTTCATAGAAGTCGCCCTCTACGATGTGTTGTTTGATTTGGGCAATTTGCGCCAAGTACTCGTCGCGACCGGTGAGCGACCGCCATTGAATTTTATCCAGGGAAAGCCGACCATCGGATGGTGTGGCCGATGCATGATTCTCCCGCTCCAACGATTTCCACAAGGCCATCCCCGCCGCATTTCCTTTCAGTTGCCCATCACGCCCCATACCTAACCAAACTTGGGGTTTCACAAATTTGGCAATGGCGAATTGAGACAGCGAGGGGTGGCAACTCAAAAGGATCGGCTCCACTACATTTTTGTAATCATAAGAAATATAACCAAACCAGGGATCTTCATCCAAAAGGCCTACTTGGGAAAGATCACCCGTTTCTTGCAACACATCGAATCCCGCCAACCAGTCCCATCTCCCGTAAGGATCTTGGAAATCATTACTTAAAAGCAAGGCACAAAACGACGATTTTCTCGCCTTTTCCAACAAACATTCAAGTAGGTATGTCTCTGTAACTCGCTGCATATCTATCACTCTTTACAAAACTACGGTCTCATCGGCCTCTGAGGTCCCTCCTTGATAAAAATCTACAATAATCTTGGCTTTGGCTCTACCCACCACCCCAGCTAGGGTGTCAACACTGGCCTCTTTCACCCGGGTAACACTCTTAAAATGCTTGAGCAACGCGCGGGCCGTTTCCTCTCCCACCCCGGGCACTTCGGTAAGGGCCGTTCTCAACGTTCCGCGATCACGTCGACTTCGGTGATGCGTTATACCAAATCGGTGGGCTTCATCACGCATGTGTTGAATCACCTTCAATGTTTCTGATTTCTTATCGATGTACAGGGGCAATGGATCGCCAGGATAATAAATTTCTTCCAAACGCTTGGCGATACCCACGATGGCCAACTTGCCGTAAATCCCCATGGCCTTGAGTGCTTCCACGGCCGAACTCAGCTGTCCTTTCCCCCCATCCACCACAATCAATTGAGGCAGCGGCTTACCCTCTTCTTGCAAACGCGTATACCGTCGGGTTAGCGCCTCTTTCATGGTTGCAAAATCATCGGGCCCTTCCACAGTGCGTACGTTAAAATGTCGGTATTCCGATTTTGCGGGCTTGCCATTTTTAAACACCACGCAGGCGCTCACCGGGTAAGTTCCTTGAAAGTTAGAGTTATCAAAACACTCTATGTGCTTGGGAAGTTCGCTTAGACGGAGATCTTTTTTCATTTGCTCCATCAAGCGGTCTACCCGCAACTCGGGGTTGAGTTTTTCGTATTGCGATAGTTTTTCCTGTTTGAACAGCAGTGTATTTTTCATGCTGAGTTCGAGCAGTCGTCGCTTATCGCCCATTTTAGGTACGGTAATTCCCACGCCAGGAAATTCCAAATCCAGGGGCTGACTCAGCACGATTTCTTTGCAGTCATCACCATATTGCGCCCGCATTTCCGCCACCGTAGCCTCCAGCAATTCCGCATCGGTTTCATCGAGCTTCTTGCGAATTTCCACGTTTCTACTCACCACGATAAGCCCTTGGCTCACCCGAAGAAAGTTTACAAACGCCACCTTCTCTGTGGAGCTGATGCTGAACACCTCCAAATCACCGAGTGTTGTGCTAACCACTGTACTTTTAGACTGATATCTTTCCAAAGAATCCAGTTTGTCTTTATACTCTTGGGCTTCTTCAAATTGTAGGGCAGCGGCCGATTCCAGCATGAGGCCTTTGAGGTGCTGTTTCACTTCGCCCAGATGTCCTTTCAGCAAGTATTTGATGTGCGCGATGCTTTCATTGTAGGCTTGCTCAGATTGATATCCTTCACAGGGTCCTTTGCAATTCCCCAATTGGTATTCCATGCAAATTTTGTGTTTGCCGGCGGCTACGCTCGCCGGCGACATCACCAAATTACAATTTCGCGTGGGATACAACTTTTTCACCAAATCCAAAACCGTGTGCATGACTTTGACGTTGGCGTAGGGACCGAAATACTCGGAGCCATCGCGCACCGGACTCCGGGTGGGAAACACCTTGGGGAAGCGCTCGGCTGTGACCCGAATATACGGATAGGTTTTGTCGTCCTTCAGTGAAATGTTATACCGGGGCTGAAACTCCTTGATCAGACTATTTTCAAGAAGCAACGCATCCATCTCTGTGTCCACCACGGTGAATTCAATGCGCTGTATTTTACTCACCAAGATGGCCGTTTTGCGGTTTTCGTGGTGTTGCTTCGAAAAATAACTGCTTACCCGTTTTTTCAGGTTTTTTGCTTTGCCTACATAAATAATTACCTCTTCAACATCGAAGTATTTGTACACCCCGGGTTTGTGCGGGAGCGACTTTAAAACCTCGACAAGATGTGCAGGCTGCATGACACAAAATTACGCGGGAAAGATCAATCAATGGTGACCAATTTCCACGTGAGAAGCCACTATGGGTTCTCCAAAAAACAGCGACGCTTGCTTTTCAAAAGTTTCCCGATCGTCGGTGGTGACAAAGTTCCGGGAACCGGCGCGCCGCAGGCGCGCCTCCATCTCGGGATGACGTGCCAAATAATCCTCCAAACGCTCGGCAACCAACCCGCCCTGTGATATTAATTTCACCCCCGCTGGGACAAACTTCTTTATCGTTTCGGTCAACAACGGATAATGCGTACACGCCAATAACAACGTATCAATCTTGGGATTGCGCTGAAAAATGCGATCCACATGCTGCTTCACAAAATAATCCGCCCCCTCTCCCGTACGCTGATTGTGCTCCACCAAATAAACCCACATCGGACAAGCCTCCTGCTCTACGACCACCTTAGGAAAAAACTTCGCCAACTCAATGGGATAAGATCCCGATTTTACGGTTCCCTCGGTACCCATCACACCCACAACACCCGTTTGAGTCAAATGTCCCAACTGCTCTGTGGTTGGACGAATAACGCCCAGCACCCGTTTTTGATCAGATCGCTTGGGCAAATCCACTTGCTGAATCTGACGCAATGCCTTTGCCGAAGCAGTATTACACGCCAAAATCACCAACTCGCAGCCTTGATCAAACAACCAATTCACACATTCTAACGTGTATTGATATACGGATTCAAACGACCGACTGCCATACGGCGCTCTTGCATTGTCGCCCAGATACAAATAATCATACCCCGGCAACGCATCCACAATGCTGCGCATCACAGTAAGGCCACCGTAACCAGAATCAAAAATTCCAATTTTTCCTTGCGGTATGAATTCGTTAATGTTTGCCACCGGGTGTTTGCGCTTTGCTAAAAAAAAGGACTGCCGTTTTCACAGCAGTCCTCAAAGATAAGTTCTTCGTCAATTATTTCTTCAACATGGCTGCAATCACCGCCGCCGTAATATCATCGGCTGCATTGGCACTCCAAACCACGGATCCTGTGGAGTTGTCGATCACATGAGCATAACCCTTGGCTTTGGCCACATCACCCGCTGATTTCTTCACTGCATCCAAAATGGGCTGATACAATTTCGCTTGCTCCGATTGAATCTCTGCTTTGTAAGCTTCTTGCGTTTCTTGAGCCTCTTGCTGCAAACGCTGGAAGCTCTTTTGAATCAACTCCAACTGCGCTGGAGACGCTTTCATCGCCAATTTGGCCTGATAGTCTTTCTCCTTGTTTTGCATTTCCATTTCCAAATCCTGCAAACGCATGGCATATCCTTGCTCAATCTTGGCCAACTGGGCCAACGCAGAGTCCTTCATGGGCAACGTATCCACCACTTTCGCGGTGTTGATAGTAGCAATTTTCTGAGCGTGAGCCACAGAACCCAATGCAACAAGCATGGTCATGGCGATAAAAAGAATGGTTTTTTTCATGTATCCTGTAATTATATTTTTGAAAATTAATTGCCGTCGTTCGTTTCACCTTCACTGCCCAAATTGCCTCCGGGCTTGGGAGCGGTTCCACGGTTTTGGGTATTGGGTTTGGCCGGTGCTGCATTCGCTCCAGGCATATCTTCTGTTGGAATGCCCAACGCCTCCATCACCTCCAGTGTTTTGTCGTATTTCTGATCGGCATACAACATCAACGCACCACCACTTTTGTCGAAAATGTAGGCATATCCCTCTTTCTTCGCCACGTTTTGAACGGCCTCGTACACTTTGTCCTGTAACGGCTTAATCAACCGAGCCCGCTCTTGATACAATTCTCCAGTAGGACCGAATTTCGACTCTCTGTATTGGAAAAGTTCGGCTTCTTTCGCTGAAATCGCCTCTTTCTTTTGTCGACGTTGATCATTGGTCAACAAAATTTCCTCCGACTGAAAATCACGAATCATCTGATCCAAGGCCGTCTGCATTTGCTGAGCCTCGCCCTGGAACTTGGCACCCAAATCATCCAGGTCTTTTTGCGCTGCCCGATATTCTGGCATCTTGGCCAAAATCACATCCGAATCCACGAAACCGATATCTCTCGACTTCTGAGCCGATAAGCTACCCACCACTACCGTTAAGCACAGGATCAATATTCGCTTCATCATTTGTTGAGGATTGTCAAACTGCATGCCAAAAACCTTTAAACCACGAAAATATCAAATTAAATTGGATTTATGGGTGCTGTAAAAAAATTGCGTCTGTTAAGATTTTCTTACTTCGATGCAGACTCCGATCCATCAGTTGAATTTCAAATCGCACCGAATCCCCCCGATAGGTAAACGGCCTTGCCGGAATGACCAAAGTGAGATCCCCGTGAATGCTTTTGTTTTTGCCTGTTGGCGTGATATTTTTCAGGCGTTCGTGCAGCACCAACGTATCATTCACCCCCAACAAGGGATTCCTGGGATACTGCCACTGCCCGCCCTTTTTGTCTTGGTAATACACGAGCAAATTATATTCGGCTGGATCGCCGCTGCCAAATGGAAACAGGGTATCATCATCGCTGAGACCCAAATCACCGTTTACATCCTCAAAACCCAGCGCCACCTCTACAAAACTATCGTAACCGAATCCGCTGTTGAATACGTAAATCCCCTGAAACGACAGCGTGGGCGCCGAAGGTATTGTATCTTTGCCCTCGTTGCAGGCACTCAACAACCACAACACAGTCACCATGACAAGGCCCGATATCCATGATTTGTTCCACATCTCCTCAGCCGAATTTACGGCATTGGCCCACACTGTCCAAGCGTATCAGAGAAAAAACAATCCCCTATTCGACCAATGGTGCACCCAGTTCCCACAAGAGGGTTTAAACTTCTTGCCCATCGCCTTTTTTAAAAGTCACGAAGTACTCACCCAAGATCCGCAAACAAGCACACCGCCCACCAGAACCCCAATCACATTTACCAGCTCGGGCACAACGCTACAAACCCCATCAAAACACATCGTTTTAGACCCTCAAATCTACGAACAGAGCTTTTTTCAAGGGTTCGAACGCCAATACGGCAACATAGAGCAATACTGCGTGTTGGGATTGTTACCAAGCTACTTGGAACGACAAGGCTCATCCCTCATCTATATGGTAGAGCACATGATTCAACGCGGACAATCGGGCAGCGGTTTTTATCTCAATCAATACCGAGAAGTGGCTTCACGCATCGCCCAAAATGAGGCAGAAGGCATTCCCACCTTGTTGTTTGGCGTGACATTCGCCCTCCTAGCGATGGCAGAAACCCTTCCCACCCAACAGTGGCACAATACCCGAATCATGGAAACAGGCGGTATGAAAGGCCGTGGACCTGAAATCACGCGAGACGAACTCCACCGTCGGCTGAGACAAACTTTTCTGGGGGCGGAAATCCACTCAGAATATGGCATGACAGAATTATTGAGTCAAGCCTACGCAAAAGATGGACACCGATTTTATTGCCCACCCTGGATGCAAGTATTCATTCAAGATCCGGGCGATCCAAAACAATACCTCCCCGATGGGAAAACAGGTCGCCTCTGCGTGGTGGATTTGGCCAACATCAACAGCTGCTGTTTTATCGCAACGGATGACCTGGCCAAACGATTCAACGATGGAAGTTTCGAAGTCATGGGCCGCATCGACTTTTCAGACTTACGCGGCTGCAATCAACTCGTTATCGAATAGATCAATCTTCGTTCTCGTCGGGCAGCTCCAACACCTGCTCGGCCAATTCTTCTTTCGGATTCAACGATTTCTCCAAAGACAATATCAAGGCAGGCAACAGGAATAAGTTGGCCGCCATCCCGGTGAGCAGGGTCAATCCTGTGAGCCATCCCAATGCCTGAGTTCCTTGAAAACTGGAGAAAGTAAAAATGAGGAACCCGGCACAAATGGCCACCATGCTGTAAATCATGGAAACCCCTACTTCAACGATGGTTTCGTTCAAGGCTTCGCGCACGGGACGATTGTGCTTTACCAATTCACGTCGGAATGTAATGATGAAGTGAATGGTGGCATCCACTGTAATACCGAAGGCGATACTGAACACCAAAATGGTCGACGGTTTCAGCGGCACATCAAAATAGCCCATCGTACCAGCGGTTACGAGCAATGGAATGATGTTGGGAATCACGGCAATGATGATCATCCGAATGGATGGGAACAAAAAGCCCATGGTTATGGTAATGATGATCAAAGACCAGAAAGTAGCACTACCCAAGCTGCCATACAGGTAAGAATTTCCCTTGAGGAACACCGGAACCGATCCCGTAATTTGGGTGGTATATTCTTCCGGTGGGAATACGCGATCCAGAATTTTATACACTTCCTGGTTGATGCTATCCATCCTCACGGATCCTACGTCGCGCACCTGGTAACTGATGCGTAGGGTGGTATGGGCACTGTCCATCAAACCGCGAACAATGGCATTTTGCATACTGCCCGATTGGGGTTTGGCTTCAGGCATCCTTCCGGCCACGTCGCCCATCGCCAACGCATTGGGCAATCGATAAAAGGCAGGATCACCGTCGTTCACCACCTGATTTCCATAACAAAGCACTTCCACCAACGAGGTAGGCTTGGCAAATTCAGGAAACTTCTTCAACGCTTTTTGGAGGCGGTTGGCTTTGTCGAGCACATCGAAATTGGTCACTTCGGTTTCATCGTGCGTACGAATCAAAATTTCGTAAGGCAAAATCCCTTTGAAGTTGTCCTGGAAGTACTGCATATCCTTGTACATCTTGGAACTCTTGGGTACGTCATCAACCATGAAGGCCAAGGGATGCAATTTGAATACGAAGGTGGTAGCCAACACAGTAACGGCGATAAACCAGAAGTAAATGCGACGTTTGCGGTTAAATACCAAGAACTTCACCCAACTCAAGAATTTGTTGATACCTCCATTGTCGAGGTGCGCCACCTGCTTATCCGAAGGCACGGGCAACAAACTATACAAGGCTGGAATACCGATGATGTTGATGAAGAATACCAGGTTGATGGTAATGAACGATACAACACCATATTGTTCAAGAATTTGGGTTTTGGTGAAGTAGAATGTTCCGAATCCCACCGCGGTGGTAAAATTGATCAAGAAGGTAGCTACACCCACGCGAGAGATGATGCGGGTAAGGGCTTTGGCTTTGTTCCCGTGTTTGCGATATTCTTCGTGGTATTTATTGATAAGATATACGGCATTTTGTACCCCAATCACCACCAACAGTGGGGGCAAGGTACCGGTAAGCAAGTTGATTTTATAGCCCAATATGCCGCTGATACCGAACATCACAATCACACCGATGGCGATGAACAGGATGGCGATGGCCAGGGTGCTAAAACTGCGGAAGAAGACAAGGATCAAAATGGCGGTCACCAAAAAAGCCACCACGGTAAACATGACAAGCTCCGCTTTCACGCTGGTTGCCATTTCAGTGCGCACAAAGGGCAATCCACCCATGTGGGCTTCGGCACCTACTTCCTCCCCAAATTGATCCGCTCTGCGTTGGATGTCTTTGATGAGTGTGATGCGATTCTCAGAATCCATCACTTTATCGTCAAGCGAAATTACCAACAACGAGGCATTGGTATTGGCATTGTAGAGCAGACCTTGGTAAAAACGCATATCCAAAAACAGCGAATACAGACTGTCGAGCTCGGCTTGGTTCTTGGGTGGATGTTCGGCAAATCGCTCCATTTTGAATTTACCGGCGGTATCCAGGGCCAAGTTGTACAGGTTTGTGGGTGATAGCAGGGTTTTCACGCCATGAATTTTGGCGATCGAATCACACATCTGCTTGTATTGATTGAAATGCTTCAACTGAAATAGCTTATCGGTGGTAAAGCCGATCACTACTTTGTTGTGGTCCATTCCAAATGTTTTTTGGAATTTGTTGTAGGCGATGAGGTCTGGATCGTTTTTGGGCGCCAGTCGCTGCAGCTGATATTCGAGTTCTACTTTGGTTGCGTAGTAACCCATGATACCGGTGAAGGCGAGGATGGCAATCAAGAAGATGGCCTTTTGTTTAAGAATGAAGGTGGCTATTTTATCCCACATAATGTTGGCAAAGGTACTTATAAAAAACAAAGGTCGCCCCATGGGGCGACCTTTGCGTTAGGGTAAAAGAATGTTACTCCGCAATTACCTCAAGGGTAATGGTGGCGTTGATGTCTTTGAACAAGTTGATGTTGGCTTCGTAAGAACCCACCATTTTGATGTCATCGAAAACAATT
>JBANFU010000155.1:0-8084 GCA_037975865.1 Bacteroidota bacterium | reverse complement strand
CTGCAACGCCGATTCCTTTCCGTAGTTGTCGCCCTCCCACCACAATTGCATGGAGTCGCAAACAGACCTTACGCCCGAAATCGAATCCAACACTCCGCGGTTCCATGAAAAACGCAAGTTGGAGATACCCGCACCCGGAAAATTCTGGGGCACCGTGATACTGTCGATCGCCGATACATAAGGAAAATAATCACCCAGCCACACCCAGGTTTTTCCGGGCTGCAGCGTGACCATATTGTTTAAGCCCAATGATGCATCATGAATATCTACCGGTGCTTTCCTCGCCGGTGGCACCACCATGCGTTTTTCTACCGATTTTTCCTTGCCTTTGCTCGCTGCGCTCTGCGCCTGCTGAGCCACCTGTGATTTTCCTTTGGGGGTTTTGACTTTATTGCTTTTTTGCGCATTCGCCGTCAGCGCAAAAAAGCAGCTGATCCCGACAGTAACTAACAACTTTTGCATGGTATAAAGTGTAAATTTAACACTTCAACCCCACTATCGCACAAGCACTTTCACACTTTTTTGATTCCCATCCGCGTATCGGTAACGTACCACATACAGTCCAACCTCAGACATTCGGACCTCCGAAGGGTTGCCCTCCAATACCAATCGACCCTGTAAATCGTACACTTCCAACCAAACCGGACGGTCGGTGAATGTTGTTACACCGCCCTCAAAACCATCTACACCCACCCAAGGCTTAAACGCCATGGAGAACCGCGCCCAAACAGGGTAATGGTCCGAAGTGTTCAACCGATAACTCGCAATGTAGCTGTCACCCACCATCACGCCGCTTTGGTTCGACAAAAAATTGCCTTTCAATGAGGGCGTTACACATTGGTGGTCGATCATCTCTGAATAACTCGCCGTGCTCTTTTGCTTGGCCAAACTCAACCGATACGAAGGGAACACATAATTGGTGTCGTTCCGCCAAACCAAAAACGGACTCGATTTCCCGCTCACAATGGATACGTCCAAATCATCGTTCCAGTCGCCCAGCACCACCCCTTTCCAACGCTTTTTGGGGTCCAAATAGTTCTTCAACTCCTCCGCCGCTTTGGCCCTGCGATCATAGGAAGCCAATTTTTCTGAAGTGCTTCCTGTGTTGGCTTTCAAATGAATCACCCAAAAATACAGGGTGTCTTTTTTACTGCCCCATTGCGATTCCAACGCCACATCCAACGGAAACCTACCGCTGGCAAATTCGTAATCAAATGCCAACAAAATCGACTTGCTATACAACAAACGGAACATCGATTTTTTATACAACAGCGCCGTCTTTTGCGTTTGCGCATAGTTGGTAATCACCGCGCCATACTGTGGTAGATTCGCTTGCAACTTTGCCCAATACCCAGGATTGGAAATTTCACACAGCCCCATCACATCCAAATCCATGTTGTTGATGACCTCCGTGACATTTTTCAACTGGGTCACTTCATTGCTGGGACCATTCAAACTATCGCCAAACCACTCCACATTCCAATTGCCCACATCCAAGGTGGTATCGGTGCCTATTTTCGGCACTTGGGCCTTCACCGATGGGGTGAAAAACAACAAAAAACAACCGACCAATCCACGCAGCAACCGCATACCCCTCCCTACACTCAATTCCTACGATCGAACCCCCAATGCAACTTGTTGCGCAAGGTGTCCAAAAAGTGAATGTTCGACAATCGCATCAAATTCAATTTGTGGTCGGCCTTTCGGATGGCCATGTTTACCTCGCCCGTAATGCTGTGACTTCGCGCATCCAAACTCGCCAAATAACTGCTGGCCCGACCCTCGATTTCAAAACTGATGACCACATCGTCACTCACAACCACCGGCCTCACATTCAAGTTATGCGGGGCGATCGGCGTAATCACAAAACTATCGCTCTTGGGGAAAATGATGGGACCGCCACAACTGAGCGAGTAACCTGTACTGCCCGTGGGCGTGGAAATAATCAATCCATCACTCCAATAACTATTCAAAAATTCACCGTTCAGATAGGCATGCACCACAATCATGCTCGACGTCTCTTTCTTGTGAATCACAAAATCGTTTAACGCAAAATTGTAGTCGAACAGCTCATGCGACGCATCCAATTGCAACAAACTCCGCTGCTCGATGGTGTAATTTCCCTTTTCGATATCGTCGAGCGCCGTATGCAAATTCTCCAATTGTACATCGGCCAAAAAACCCAATCTCCCAGTGTTCAGTGCCAAAATGGGCACCCCGGTGTCGCGCACAATACTCAACGTATCCAAGATGGTACCATCTCCACCCACGCAAATGAGCACATCGGCCATGGTTTCACCCTGCACAAAATGGTCGAACACCCGCACCTGCATGCCACTTTCGATGTTCATGTGCACGTGATCCTCCAGCGACGGTGGCAACCAGATTTCATGTCCGCGCGACGCCAAAGCCTTTAACAATTCTCCAAACCCCGACTGATGTTTGGGGTCGCGAACAGACTTGGCATAAACGGCGATTTTCATGATTTCAATACAAAGATACCTTATCCCACGGGAGATTTTCGGTTCAAAACGCAAAGATCAAATGCGAATTTGTGTTTTTCGTCGATTCCGTGCGACTCACAATGATCCACCGACCAGTGATCTGCGGTCCATCGCGGGAAATGGGTATCAGCCGATTCAAAGGACGCTTTTACTTGTGTGATATACAATCGATTGGAGAATCCCAGGGCTTGCCTGTAGATTTCACCCCCGCCAATGATCATGATTTCATCGGCCACGGGTGCAGCGGTTGGGTCTTCTGAAATGGCTTGTGCGGCCCGCTTCTGCTCGATGGCTTCTGTGGCCTGCGACAACGCCTGCTCCCAATTTTCCGCCCGTTGAAATCCGGGCAACACGGTGGGTTGAGACGTTAAAACGATGTTCGTTCTGCCCTTCAATGGCTTGCCCAAACTCTCCATGGTTTTGCGTCCCATGATCACCGGTTTACCTCGGGTATGTTTGATAAACCAGGCGAAATCATCCGGTAAATGCCACAGCAATTCATTGCCCGCGCCCAATTCAAGGTTCTCTCCCACGGCGGCAATCATAGAAATAAGCATATCACAAATATACAATCCACAGCCCGTGGTTGTATCTTTGCGGGTCCATGAGTAGAATTGTAGCCATTGTAGGCAGACCCAACGTTGGCAAAAGCACCCTTTTTAACCGTTTAACCGGCGAGTTCAAAGCAATCGTAGACGATTACAGCGGCGTTACCCGGGATAGGCATTATGGCTTTTCCGACTGGAATGGCATCGACTTCACCGTGATTGACACCGGTGGATTTGTGCCTGAGAGCTCAGATACCTTTGAAGCCGCCATTCGCGACCAAGTACATATCGCTATCGAAGAGGCCGCCGTGCTCATTTTTGTGGTGGACGTGCAAACCGATGTGAATCCGCTCGACGAAGACTTCGCACACATCTTGCGCAAGAGCAAAAAGCCCGTGGTTTTGTGTGTGAACAAGGTCGATAACGATCGCTTACGCATGGAAACGGCCTCCTTTTACAGCCTAGGCTTTGATCATTTTCATGAAGTTTCAGCCGCCAACGGTTCCGGAACGGGTGACCTTCTCGATGAAGTGGTGGAGTATTTGAAGGATGAAGCGCCCGACGAAGAACACATTGCCGATTTGCCGCGTATCGCGATTGTTGGACGTCCGAACGTAGGTAAATCCAGTTTAATCAATGCCCTGATCGGCGAAGACCGCAACATTGTTACCAACATCGCTGGCACCACCCGCGACAGCATCGATACCAAATACAAAGCCTACGGAAAAGAGTTCGTTTTGATTGATACTGCCGGTATCCGACGCAAAAGCAAGGTCAACGAAAACATTGAATTTTACTCGGTGATGCGCAGTTTGCGCGCCTTGGAAAATGCCGACGTTGTGGTTTTGGTTTTGGATGCCACTTTGGGTATGGAGAGTCAGGATTTGAACTTGTTCTGGATGGCTCACCGACAAGGAAAAGGGGTGGTTATTTTGGTCAATAAGTGGGATTTGGTAGAAAAGGAATCGAACACCCACTTGGAGTATACCGAAAACATCCGCAAAGAGATAGCCCCATTCGTGGATGTACCCATCATGTATGTTTCTGCCCTCACCAAACAGCGTGTTTTCCAGGGGATGGAAACCATTTTGCAGGTGTACGAAAACCTCAGCGTGAAAATCCCAACCCGGGCCCTCAACGATTACTTGTTGCCCATCATGGAAGCCACACCGCCGCCAAGTAAAAAGGGCAAATTTGTGAAAATCAAATACGTTACCCAACTGCCCAGCAAGCGCGTGGCCTTCGCTTTGTTCTGCAATTTGCCGCAATATGTGGCCGAAAGCTATACCCGGTTCTTGGAAAATAAAATGCGGGAGAAATTCCCCCTTTCCGGCGTGCCGATTAGCCTGTTTTATCGCAAAAAGTAACCATCGCCATGACAAAACCCGTGGACATACGCGACCTGGATGTTTCCCAACTAACCGATGCGCTCAAAGCCATGGGAGAGCCGGGATTCCGGGCCAAGCAAATCCACCAATGGTTGTGGCAAAAAGGCGCGCGCAGTTTCGAAGAGATGACCAATCTCTCCAAACCCTTGCGTGAAAAACTCGCCGAGGCCTTTACGTTTCACGTAGCCAAAATTCATACCGCCCAACACTCCAAAGATGGCACCATCAAAGTGGCCTTTGAGCTGTTCGATGGCAACAAAGTGGAAGGCGTTTTGATCCCCACAAGTTCTCGGACCACCGCTTGTGTTAGCTCCCAAGTGGGCTGCTCCCTCGATTGCAAATTTTGTGCAACGGGGTACCTCAAACGCATGCGCAATTTGACCGCGGCTGAGATTTTCGACCAAGTTTGGCTCATCAATGAATTGGCGCTGGAGCATCATGGCAAACGGCTCGATAACATCGTTTACATGGGCATGGGAGAGCCGCTGCTCAACTACGCCAATGTGTTGCAGAGCATCCACATCATCACCTCTCCCGAAGGCTTGGGGATGAGTCCACAACGATTGACCGTATCCACGGCAGGCATTGCGAAAATGATTCAAAAACTGGCCGATGATGGCATCAAAACCAACCTCGCCCTGAGTTTGCATGCTGCCAACAACGAAAAACGGTCGGCCATTATGCCCATCAATGAAAGCAATACCCTGGAAATGTTGGCTGAAGCCCTGGGTTATTGGTATGATAAAACCGGCATTCGCCCCACATTGGAATACACGGTAATTGCAGGCGTGAACGACGGTGTAGAAGAAGAGCGTGAACTCGCCACCTTTGCCCGGAAATTCCCTTCCAAAATCAACCTCATTGAGTACAACCCCATATCCTTGGCCGATTACCAGCCCACGAGCCGATTAGACGCCTTCGCCGCGGCATTGGAAAAACAAAAGCTCATCGTCCACGTGCGCAGAAGTCGCGGTAAGGACATTGATGCGGCTTGCGGACAGCTTGCCAACCAGCTCGCCTAGTAAGATTTTACGCGTTTTTTACGAAATCCCGGTGGTGGGCTTCTTCGTACAGTCGCTCTTTGGGCAACGACTTGAAATATTCCCACGTGATACGCAGTCCCTCTGCACGATCCACCTTGGGCTCCCAGCCCAAAACGGCTTTGGCTTTGGTGATATCGGGCTGACGTTGCTTTGGATCATCGGTGGGCAACGGCTTGTAAATGACCTTTTGATCGGTACCTGTTAATTTGATAATCTCTTCCGCAAACTGTCCGATGGTAATTTCATGGGGATTTCCCACGTTCACTGGATCCGCGCAATCGCTCAACAACAAACGGTAGATACCTTCTACCAAATCATCCACGTAACAGAAACTGCGGGTCTGACTGCCATCGCCAAATACGGTGAGGTCTTCGCCGCGGAGGGCCTGTCCCATGAATGCCGGCAACACCCGACCATCGTTTAGACGCATTCTCGGACCGTAGGTATTGAATATGCGCACAATGCGGGTTTCCAAACCATGGAAGGTATGATAGGCCATGGTGATGGCTTCTTGGAAGCGCTTGGCTTCGTCGTAAACACCACGAGGTCCCACTGGATTCACATTGCCCCAATACGCTTCAGTTTGAGGGTGCACGGTAGGATCGCCATAGACTTCCGACGTGCTCGCCACCAAAATGCGGGCCTTCTTTTCCATCGCCAAACCCAACAAATTGTGGGTACCCAATGAGCCCACTTTCAAGGTCTGAATGGGGATTTTCAGGTAGTCGATAGGGGAAGCGGGTGACGCAAAATGTAAGATGTATTTCAGGTCGCCTGCCACGTGTACAAACTTGCTCACATCGTGGTTGTGAAACTCAAACTGCTCTAGGGGAAACAGGTGTTCGATGTTTCTCAAATCGCCGGTAATCAAATTATCCATGGCGATTACGTGGTAACCTTCCTTTATAAAGCGCTCACACAAATGGCTTCCCAAGAAACCGGCTGCGCCTGTGATCAATACGCGTTCTCTGCTCATTTGATGTCTTGACGTCCGATGCTATAATATGTATACCCGTGCTTGCGAACGGTATCCAATTCAAAGACGTTTCTACCGTCGAAGATCACCTTTTCTTTCAACAAAGCCTCAATTTTCGCAAAATCAGGGGTTCTAAATTCTGGCCATTCCGTGGCAATCACCAAAAAGTCTGCCCCTTCCAAAGCGCTGTACATTTTCTCAGCGAACACCGCTTTGTCTCCAATCAAACGCTGAACGTTGGGCATCGCCTCGGGATCATAGCACTGAACCTTGGCTCCTCGCGATACCAAAGCATCAATCATCTCCAAGGCCGGTGCCTCACGGATGTCATCGGTATTGGGTTTAAACGCCAATCCCCATAGGGCCACGGTCTTCCCGGCAATGCTGCCGTAATGGCTATCAATTTTCGGCAACAACGCCTTTTTCTGGTCGTAATTCACTTCCTCTACAGCCTTCAGAATTTTGAAGTCGTAGTTCACCTCTGCTGCACTGTGCACCAAAGCTTGTACATCCTTGGGAAAGCAACTGCCACCATAACCAATGCCTGGGAACAAGAAACGCTTTCCGATGCGGTCATCGCTGCCCACACCCTTGCGCACCATATCCACATCCGCACCCAACAATTCGCACAAACGGGCAATCTCATTCATGAAAGAAATTTTGGTTGCCAAGAAACTGTTGGCCGCGTATTTGGTCAATTCCGCACTGCGCGTATCCATATGCATCACGGGGTTGCCCTGACGTACATACGGAGCGTACAATTCATCCATCACATCAAAGGCACGCTGACTTTTGGCGCCAATCACCACGCGATCGGGCTTCATGAAATCGTCTACCGCCACACCCTCACGCAAAAACTCGGGATTGCTCACAACGTCAAACTCACCGCTGTAATTGGCGCGAATGGCCGCTTCCACTTTATCCGCCGTTCCCACCGGTACCGTGCTTTTGTCAACAATCACTTTGTAATCGGTCATGATTTTACCCAAGTGGTCCGCCACACCCAATACATATTTCAAATCAGCCGCGCCGCCCTCACCAGGAGGGGTTGGCAGTGCCAAAAAGATCACCTGCGCTTCCTTCACAGCGTCTTCGAGTTGCGTGGTGAACGACAAACGACCTTCCTTCAAGTTTCGCTTGAAAAGTATCTCCAAACCGGGTTCGAAAATGGTAATCTGTCCGCCAGTCAACATGTCCACCTTGCGCTGATCAATATCAACACAAATGACATCGTTGCCCGTTTCCGCAAAACATGTTCCGCTCACCAAACCTACATAACCGGTACCTACAACTGCTACTTTCATTCGTTTTTATTGGGATTTTTGGATAAAATTTCGTATATTATTTATTATGTATTCTTGCTGTTCGATGGCCAATTCTGGACACATCGGCAAGCTCAATACACGGGTGCAAAGGTCTTCAGAAACAGGCAGATTCACAACCTGTTTATAGGCCGTTTGCCAATGTAATGGTATCGGATAATAAATCATGGTTGGAATTCCCTGCGTGAACAGATGTGCTTTTAATGCTTCACGCTGTTCGCGGTTCTCACATTTCAGGGTGTATTGGTGAAATACATGGGAACTGTCCACCGTTCTTTTGGGCACCTCGATGCCACTCAATCC
>JBANFU010000151.1:0-10784 GCA_037975865.1 Bacteroidota bacterium | reverse complement strand
AATTGAATGCTCTGCGTCTACTTTTTCAACCTTGGTTGGATTGGGTATGGATATAAAAATCACTAAAAACATGAAATTGTTGGCGAGCATGGATATGCAAAGGGCCTACCCCTTGTTTGTTGGAAGAGAAAAACTCTCAAGCAGCGGCTCTAGAAACCTTGAAACTTTGTCGCAACCCATGCACACCATGAGTTTAACTGTTGGATTGGCCGCAGAGTTGAAATAAACAATGCAACCTCGCAACATTTTCATCGCCATCGTTTTCATTCTGTTATCGGCTTGTGGCGGTGATGGGGATTCGGGCTCTGGGAGAAAAGCGGTGTATGTGAAACCGAGCATCGACTCTCGCGGCCGATATCGCAGAGGCCATGTAAGGATGCCTGTCAGCACGCGTAAAAATGCATTAAAAAGCCAAGCTCGCTCCCGCTATTATTATCAAACCCGGGGCAAATACCGGCGTAAGAAACGCTAACAGTTCATTTCGGCAAGGCGAACAACGCCAACTCCTTCACAGGTTGCGATAATCCGTAATTCAAACAACTTCTTTTACGGATTTTTGCAAGTGCCTGCGGCTGGTGAATTTCCCCAAAAAAACCATCCAATTTGTGATACATTCGTGGGACAAGTCGCGTCGATGCCATGAAAAAATTCTTTTACCTTGGTCTCATTGGATTGCTCCTATTTGAAATCTGCCATGTCTATTTCATCATGCCCATGCCCGGCAGTCAGCAATTCAACTCGTTGCCCCTCGCCTACTTTTTGCATTGCTACCGATGGCTGTTTCGGGTGATTTTTGGCTTCGCCTTGGCGCTCGGATTGCTGCGCTCCCCATGGAAGAACAAGCCCCTGGTTGCTCTGTCATTGATCGCACTCGCCGCGATGGTGTATGTCCTGAATTTCGTCATGGCCGCCGATGGTATGTTCAAACAGCCCAAAACCATTACGCTGGTCGATGTGAAGGCGAACAAGGTCGATACAAACCGGTTGGTAATTGGCGTGGTTCAGGGCGATAAAGCCAGGGCCTATCCGATACAATTTCTGGGTTATCATCACTTTATCTACGACGATATAGATGGGAAAGACCTCCTCGTCACCTATTGCACGGTTTGCAGAACCGGACGCGTGTATTCCCCCATCGTGGAGGGCGTAAAAGCCCAATTCCGATTGGTGGGCATGGACCATTTCAATGCGATGATGGAGGATGAAAGCACCCACAGTTGGTGGCAGCAAGCCACAGGCGAAGCGGTAACAGGTCCGCTCAAAGGAAAGCAACTGCCCGAGATTTATTCCACCCAAACCAGCTTGGCCGCTTGGATAAAACTGTATCCGCATACGCTCATCCTGCAGCCCAACCCCGAATTCAAAGACCAATACGACACATCGCTCAAATACGAGAGTGGCCAAAGCAGGAAAGATTTGACCGGTAGCAATCCGCACAGCGGGGCCGACAAAAGTTGGGTGGTTGGGTTAAAGCACCAGGGGAAAACGAAGTACATCGACTGGAACGAACTCAAAAGAAAACGCATCGTACAGGTGGAGATGAACCAAACGAAGGTTTTTGTGGTGCTGCTGAACGACAACAAAAGTTTCTTTGCCTACGAAAACCCGTTCGGTGCGGTGCCCAAGCTCATCCATGACACCCTTGTGATTGAGGCCGATAAGCGATACACATATCCATTGAATGGTCAAGGTATCGGGGGTTCACAGAGCCTCAAACCGGTGAAGGCCTATCAAGAGTTTCTGCACAGTTGGAAGCACTTTTCGCAGCACTGATGTAACCATTGGGATGGGTCCTCTAAAGCCCCATCATCAACGATGGGGCTATGAACTTTACTGATGCAATTTAATTTCTTTAAATTTATTGATTTTCTGTAGGTTCAACGATTTCGAACAACACGGCCGAGGCGTTGGCCCAAGGCGTTTGCAACAGAAACTGTAATCGCTTTAAATCGGTGATGCCAATGACATAGCTTTCTGGGTTGGATTGAAATGTTTCGCTCACGACATCGAAATGACTCGACACTTCTGCCACGGACAGGCCGCGGAACCGGAACAACACCCTCACTTGCACTTGCTCGCTCAGGTTGGCTGGCACCAGGAATTGGCGTTTTTTGTATTCGTATTTGTAATCGTAGCTCAGCGCCGAGATATCCGAAATCACCGCACTGGCTGTGGGATACGCCCCGGCGCCCCGACCTGCGAAAAACTGAGCATCGCTGAAATGCGTCTTGGTTTTTACGCCATTGAAGACATCGTCTACGGCGTATAGGGGGTCATCGGCCGACACAAACTTGGGCATCACCAGGGCGGAAATCTGTCCGTTCGCCTGTCGCTGCGCCACTGCCACCAGCTTCACTTTGAGCGATTTTTCGCGGGCGTATTCCAGCTCCAACGATCCCAATCGGTCAATCCCCACCTGAAACACGGCTTTGGGATCCACCAAAGTACCGAACGCATGTCCCAACAGCAGCACCAACTTGAATTTGGCGTCGTACCCTTCCACATCCATCACGGGGTTGGACTCGGCATAACCCAGGGCCTGCGCTTGTTCCAGGGCCGCTTGGGGCGATAGATTGTCGCGCTCAGTTTTGGTCAAAATGTAATTGGTAGACCCGTTCACAATCCCTTCGATGTGCTCCAACAGGTCGTTGTCGTAGTATTCCTCCAGATTCCGAATGATGGGAATGCTGGCACACACGGCGGCTTCATAGAGCAGTGCGGCACCGGTTTCTTGTTGTAGGGCGATGAGTTCTTCGAAATGCTCCGCGATCATTTTTTTGTTGGCCGACACCACCGACTTGCCCACTTTCAGGGCTCTTTTCACCAGCTGATAGGCGGCTTCGGAGTCATCGATGAGCTCCACCACGGTATTGATGCTGGGGTCGTTGAGGATATCGGAGGGTTCAAACGTAAATCGCTCGGCGGGCAAACTCCGCTGTTTGTTGGGGTCTTTCACGCAGATGCGGTGAATGCGGGCTTGCAAAGTGGGTGTTTTTTCGAGCACTTCGTAGAGGCCTTGTCCCACGCAGCCAAATCCAAATAGTCCGATGTTTAGGGTTTTACGACTCATGCTTGTTTCAATTTCAGGGTTGAAAACACGTGTTTGAGATCGTTGATGAGGTCTTCGGCGTCTTCCAGTCCCACCGACAGGCGGATGAGGCTATCGGTCACACCCGAGGCGTAGCGTTTTTCACGCGGGATGGATTTGTGGGTCATTTCACAGGGCTGACAGACCAAGCTTTTGACACCCCCAAGGCTTTCGGCGAGTTTAAACAGTTGGGTATTGGAGGCGATGTAGGCGGCGTCTTCTTTGGAATCGCTGTGCAAATCGAAGGCGATGATGCCCCCAAAATGGCGTTGTTGTTGGGCTGCGATGTGGTGGTTGTGATGCGATGGCAGTCCGGGATAGTACACATGGTTCACGGCGGGCTGGGTGAGCAGGAATTCGGCGATGGCCTGGGCATTTTGGCTGTGTTGCTTCACGCGCAGACCGAGGGTTTCAATGCCGCGAATCACGAGCCAGGCATCGAACGGCCCTAGGATGGCACCCGAGGCGTTTTGGATAAATTTGATTTTTTCTCCCAGCGCGGGGGTTTTTGTCACCACCAGTCCGGCGATGAGGTCTGAATGTCCGCCCAGGTATTTCGTGGCCGAGTGAATCACAATATCGGCACCCAGTGTGATGGGCTGTTGCGCGGCGGGCGAGGCGAAGGTGTTGTCGACGCACAGGAGCAGGTTGTGTTGCTGGGCGATGTTGGCGATGGCTTGAAGGTCGGAAATTTTGAGGGTAGGATTCGTGGGTGTTTCGATCCAAAGGAGTTTGGTTTTGGGGGTGATGGCTTCCAGGATGTTGGGGGCATGGGTGGTATCAACGTACTTGACGGTGATGCCAAATTTCTGGTAGACATGGGTGAGCAATCGGAAAGCGCCACCGTAGATGTCGTCCACGGCAATGATTTCATCGCCCTGTTCTAGGAGTTTGATGACGGCGTCGATGGCGGCCAATCCGCTGGCGAAGGCATAGCCGTGGCTGCCTTTTTCAAGTTTGGCGATGAGTTGTTCAAGGACGGCCCGTGTGGGGTTGTTGCTGCGGGCGTAATCAAATCCGAGGTGCACGCCGGGGGCTTGTTGCACAAACGTGGAGGTTTGATAGATGGGGGTTGAGATGGCGCCGGTGAGTGGATCAACGGGGATGCTGTGTAGAATGGCTGTGTTTTCTTGCATGATATGATGTTTTTGAACTGATTTTCTGGTCAGCACGAAAACGCAAGAGGGTCTGTTGCGGACAGCCCAAAACAACAGCAAACACGGGGGTAGCGACCGAATTTTCGGTAGCCAAGGCGCTGCGATGTAGAATGAAATTTTTCATTTCCCTTTGTTTTTGACGTTGTGTCCGCATCATTTTACCACCGTAGCAGGGTTAGTGCTCGGTTGGTGACCTCTTGGGTCTCGTGATACTGTTTACAAAGGTAATAAGATGGAATTGGGATTTCCAAAAAAAAGTTTTCGCGAACGAACTTTGAGCAGAGAAACCGGGATGATTATCTCGGGAACATGGCACTTACAATCGCCCACCAGGCAACGATCAATCCAAAACTAATAAACAGCATAGTCAAGGCCAAACCCCAGCCGCGCTCATGTTTGTCGTAACGAGCTACGGCAAATATTGCAAGCAAGAGGGAAACAGTTCCTGTACCATACATAAAGACGTCTACACTGTTCAGGAGAATAAAACCTACGATGGCAAAAATCAGGGATAAAATCGCCAAGATTATGGTGCCACTTCCCTCGCCTTTTGGATTCGCTGATCGATTGTCGCCTTGGATAGGAACGAGGGATGTATGATCTTGAATTGCGCGCTTTACCTCACGGCGTAACAAAGGAAACTCCTTTTTACTTATCGACTCGAGCTGAGCAATTTCTGCTTCAACAATTTGGGGCGCAGATTTTCCATTCATCAACAAGGAAAGTGGGGCTTGTTCGTTTTTCAATGGGACCAAGCTGGGCATTGGGATGGATTGATTAGGGGCCCATTCTCTACTAGGGATATTGGCCTGGGCTTTTCTGTCCGATGTAGTTTTTGAAGATGACATTTTCCCTTTTCGCCATTCAATTTGAAAGCCACGGGAGTAATGGCGTTTTGTCATCTGGCAAGAAGCGAAAGAAGCAATTAGCAAGAATGCAAGAATCAATTTTTTCATCGTGTATTACTCGTCAATGTTAAGTACCCAAAAATTCAAATCATTACGGATTATCGCAACTGCCATGTTTTTCTTTTGCATTATTCCGTAAAAGTGGGCGTTCGTTTTTGCGATGATCCGTATTGATTACCAAGGAGTTTTATCGAAATTGCCCCTGTGAAAAAAATCCTATTGGCTTTCCTTTTGGGTCTTATTTTCTCGGGGTGCAGCATCACCCCGCGGTATCACTCGTTTGGGTACAATGTTGAGTGGAAAACCCGGGGCACAAGCAGATCAAAGACACCGACCTCAGCCCGCTCGGCTGAATCACATGGCCAAGTGGCAAGACAGTGCAAGGATGAATCCTTCATCAAACAAGAATCGAGAGCCACGACGGATATTTCCTCATCATCGGCGTCGAACTATTTCTCCTTGAATCATTGGCATGTTGGCACACAAGAAGATTCACGACCAAACCTGTCGCTTTATTCGTTGCATAAGCCGACAAGAACTGTTAGGTCGAAAACCTCAGACACCACACCTATCAGGGTAGTTAAACCCCACACCACGGAAGTGCTAACCATTGTGGAACCCAAGGGCATCGAAGTTTTAGATCGGAGAATTAACATTTCCAATTGGTTAATCGTGCTTTCTAACGGTCCAATGATTTACCTTTTTTGGAGAATGATTCGAATCCCAATCAATGACTTTTTGGACTTCTTTATATTTTTTGCCCTGATGGGTTTGGCATCAATTCCCATTCTGATTGCATTGATTCACCGTTTTGAATTGGGCAGAAAACGTAGGTCGTTGTACTACAGGGAAAATATTCAAAACAAGGAGGCGGCGCAGTTGCTCTCAAAACTCTATTCTCGGTCTGTGGTCTATCTCTTTTTTGCAGGAAATATTATTTTGGGCCTTTTAATCTTGATTGAAAAGCTCAAAATGAAAAAACTACTCAACAAAATCAACAGTTTGGAACCCAACAACCCGTTTATTTTGAGAGAAATAGAAAAAATTGAATTGTTTTACGATATTGCATTGGTAATCTTCTACTTAACAGCTGGATTATTCATCCTTCCGTATTTTATATAAAACAACATGAAACCTTATAAAAAGTACTTTTACTTCTTGATAATCACGAGCTTACTCGTAACACAGGGTTGCCAAATACAACAACGCCGATACACGGGGGGATTGAGTATTCAATGGCCAACACTTAACAGCAAAAAAGCAAAATCTGTAAGTCGTAACGATCGAGGCGATGGTTCAATGATAGCCAAATGTCCATCAAAGCAAGAGCCTACTACCATTGCACCTAAGGATTTTTCCGAATCAACCGTGTCACGAACAATGGAGAGGATCGATCATTCCATCAATTCAAAAAATCCAATTAATGAATTTGATTTAAACCCCTCTGTGGAATTGAAAAAGACCAGACATCAACCAACCTTGAATCAAACCCCAAATAAGAGCAAAACTGGTTTGCGAAAGCAATACAGGCAGCAGCGAAAGCAACTACCCGAAGATCCAATTGTGACAATGTTTATCGTCCTTGGTGTCATCGGGATGATCATTAACTACATCAATCACAGTTGGGGTGACGGCGGCTTGGGCAGTGGTTGGGCTTTGGTCTACTCATTACTCGGGTCAACAGCGAGCGCTGTGGGATTACTCTCGACCATGGCATTGAAATCTACCATGAGCGCCACTGGCTTGCAAAAGATGCTGCTGTTATTTACCGTTATTGGCGGAATTTTCAATGCCCTTGGGTTGATCAAATCCATTCGCGATATGTATGATACAGGCATATACATTTCCATTGCCGGATTTTTAATGCTAGCCGCCATGTGGATTATTACCTTGATATAATCCACTGTATTTCAGCATACTACTTTGCCGACATTTTGATTGGAATTTCAAGATAAGACCTTACGTAACTGCCGTTGTGTTTTCCGGGTATCCATCGTGGAGAATTCTTTATAACCCGGATGGCCTCCGCCGCGAATTCAGGACATTTGGGCGTTTGTTGGACTGCAGTGACATTGCTCACGCTCCCATCCTTTTCTACAACAAAGCGGATGATCACGTTACCATTGATTCCTTTGTCTAAGCAACGCGCGGGATAGACAAAATTATCGCGTATGTTCTCAAAGAACCTATCCATTCCACCCACCGGCGTTGCGCGATTTGCAACTTCACAACTGTAAATACTATCTTCAGAAATACGCTCAATCTCTGCGGCTTCAGCCACAGTAAGCACATTGGATTCCTTTGTTTCTCCCGCCTTTGGCTGATTATTATCGCCACTGTTTTGTGCCATGGCTGTCGTCGCCAATAGCATGAAGCACCAAAGTCCAATTGTCTTTCTCATGACACAAATGTATGAAAATCAGTCCATTTCCACCACCGGTTCGCAAGTCACTTCGGTGGTTACGGAATTGGCGATAAAACACTTTTCGTGCGCTTTGTGGTGCAAATCCAAAGCAAGCTGTTGGGCATTGGCCACCGATTTCGAAGCATCAATGGTAACGTGAGGGCGCAGTTGCACGCGGGTCATTCGCCCTACTCCTTCTGCGATTTCCAAAATACCTGAGTAGTTGTCGCGATAGGCAATGACAACCACGCCCGCATCGGCGCAGAGGTGAAAGTACCATAGCATGTGACAAGACGACAATGCATTCATAAAAAAATCTTCGGGATTGATTCGCTGACCATCACCCCTAAAAGCCGGATCCGCAGAGCCCGCAATGGGGAATTTACCCGCTGTATCAATCTCGAAATTTCGCCCATATTGATCATAGGCACTGGTTCCCGTGCCCAGATTTCCCGACCATTCCAAACTGCCTTCAAACTGATGTGTCGCCATAACGTTAAGTGCTTCGAAATTAACCAAAACCCACGGTTTTGAGGCTTAAAACAACTACAAATAGGAAGTTTTCACTGAGGCACCTATGCGCTGAATGCGATAGTTTCATTTTTTGGTCCCTTTGAAATTGGGGTTCATTCCTCCGATCATTTCCAATGCGATTCAGTTTGGTCCTCTGCCCTATTTTCGGGCATTTGCCCCTTGCAATTGCATGTCACCCAAGACACCCAGCACGGACAAATTCACTTGAGTTATCAGCAGCACTTGTTCACCGAAGTCCAGGTAGACGCTTTGCTTTTGAACTTGGGCGGTTGCAAAAAACCTTAAAAAACGAGTTCGCCATTTGCGATAATCCGTAATGGCCATTTTGTACTCCGATTTACTTTCGCATCATGCCTCGATGTTCCATGGAGTTGATAAAAAACCACCGGTTTGAATATCTCGGATTGATTTCATTCTTATTCGTCATCACAGGTTTTAGCCTTTCAACAGGTGACGTTAACCACCCGTTTTAAATTTAAACACGATGGAATCGAACCGATTGACCTGGCAATCTCAACGAAAAAAGCGAATAGGCGCCGTCTTGTTGTTCTGCTTCATTTTGTTGATGTTGGTATTATCATCTTGCCGCATTCAACCAAGATATCATCAACGCGGTTGGCAGGTTAGCTTTCCCAACACGCGGACTTTTCAGGCCACTAAATCGCCAAGCCCCAAGCATCGCAGCGAAAAGAAAACCCAAGTCACGTCTCACGCCATTGATGGCGAGGATGATAGCAGCGCCTTCTCACAGATGCACATTCCACAGTCCTTGATTGTATTGGGCGAGAATGTCAAATGGTCCTATCCCAAACTGTTCGATGAACAAATTTCCAAACAGCTTTCCACGTTCACCCTTGTGGGGGACACCTTCAAATACACGGGTCATTTGGTCGCCGCCAACGAAAACGGCGTGTTCATACACAACCCCTACCCGCCCTTATTTTGGGTTGAGCGTGGGCATTACGGCAAAGGACAAACGGCCATCCGCAACCAAGTCCTGTACATGCCCTACTCACAGATCCATGTCATCAAAAAAGGGGGGACCGTATCCAGTAGATTGGAGCGACTGCTGGAAAAATTGGCGAAACTCTTTTTTTGGAGCGCCACCGCTGTATTTTCTATTTTAGGTATGGCGGTTTCCTCTGATTACTGGAGTGGCGATGCCTTTGAGGTCATTGTTTTTCTGGCGGCCATCGCCGGCGCTATCGCGGCCGCCGTGCTGATACTGATTTTTAGCATCATCCTCTTTCCGATTCTATTTCTGCTTCAACTCATGGTGAGTCGTTTGCCCGGACGTTATTGGATCATTGGCAAAAATGCGAAGAGTGGCCAGTCGTTTTTTCAATTTCTGAATCATCGCCATGGGCGATATCGTTTATTTCGGAGCGACCTTGGCACCCAGAAACCGAAGGAATAAGTCTTACCCCAGAGAACTACGCGAGAATACGCAGGGTGTTTTTTGGGAATGGGTTGCCCTCAACGCTTCTGCCAACATTTGAGGTCGTTGTTGAACGCTTGCTTCACCAAATCGTAATTCATGGGAATCTCTTCTCCTCCCCCATAATAGGTCACCACTCGGGTGCCTTTGGGCAGTGCTTGCAGTTGTTTGCGCACATAACCGCAATAAATTTCGTAGTAATCGGCATCCAAATCAATGGACTCATCCATCGCTGAAAACGGTTGTAAATGCTCGTAAAAAGGATTGTAGAGGTAGAACCCTTGAAAGTCGGCAAACTTCACATTCATGACATTGCCACACAGAAACCCCACATTGTTGAGCTGGCTGGCTTCCAGCAATTCATCGGCCACATCGTTGAGGATCTTTCTCTGTTCAACCCCAGTAAAATGCGCCTGATCAAACATCGCGGCGGCGGTTAAACAAAACTTACCCATCCCCGATCCCACATCCAATATTTTGGGTTGGGTCACATCGCCACTACACAGAAACTGCGCAGCTTCTATCGCCACGGCTACCGGTGTAAAATGGGTTGCGGTATGTCGCCTCACTGCCTTCGGCATGCAGGCATCAAACTGGGCATCGGAGGGCAAATCACCCTGCTGCAACGCAGCGATTACGGAAACAATTTGTTGAATTTCTGGGTGCGACATTTCGTAACACAAAGGTAATTGGGAATTTCACGCTTTGTTTTTCCTTGCCAATCAATATCTTGCAACCTTGATTAAACCACTACATGAACCATTACTTACTGCCCAACAAAGATTTCTGTACCGGCTCCACCGAACACATCATCGCCGTTTTGCTGATCGTGGCACTCGGATTAATCACCACACAGTGGGCCAAACAATCTTCGCCTGAAAAGCGCGATCAAATCACCCGCGGTTTCGCTTGGATCTTGGTGCTCAATGTGTTGGTATGGCAAGCCGTAAAATCCTATGTGAGCTTTCTGCCCGAAACCGACCCGCATTATGTCAAATACAACTGGGGTGAAGATTTACCCCTAAACCCCTGCAACTGGCTGGCTTTTGTATCGCTTGCCTACAGTTACACCAAAAAAGAATGGCTTTGGAATTTGATGTATTTTTTCGTTTGGGTATTCACTTTCAACGCCATCCTCACACCCGCCTTGTACGAAGGCTTCCCCCATTTCAATTTCTGCAAATTCTGGATCAGCCACACCGGCTTGGTGATGTTTGTCATTCACTTGTTGCGTTTGAAAGCACCCGAACTCAAA
>JBANFU010000081.1:0-6401 GCA_037975865.1 Bacteroidota bacterium | reverse complement strand
TTATTTCCAAGGTATTGATTTATTTCCCTTTACGATGAGATTGAGAAAACTACTTTTGATCATTTTTTGTGTGCTTTTCGCCCCAATCAAGGCGCAGTTTGTGGATGCAGGTCGTACCCTGGTGGATGATGTTCACGCCGGTACCCAAAAAGGGAAAATACAGTCGCGCAGCGCCACCAACCCCACCCAGTGCGATGGTGACACCAGCATGTTTCCTAGCTATGGCAGCACGGCGTACAATAGCATCACGATCAAGAAAGGCAGTTCTTTGGGACAGTTTTTCGATGCACCCCAAACGATGACGGTGAGTGGATTTCGGTTTTACGGATTTTCTGTGACGCCCACGCCCGCCAAATCAGTAAAAATCAATATCATTTGTAACTTGTATAAGGCCGGGGCCGACTCTTTACCATCGGGTACACCCATCGCGAGCGATACCATCACGGTGGATACCGTCATGGGTAGCAGCATCCCTTTGAGTCGGATTACCCTGAATGCCGATTTTGGCAAGGCTGTGACAGTAACCGGTCCATACATCATTTGTGTGGAGTCTGACAGCAGCACTGCGTTGGCGGCCGTGGTTTGTAACTCTTACACCAACGGCGATGGCAAAAAGCGCAATTTGTGTGTGGGTTCGGTAAGCGGGAAATGGTATCGTTGTTTGAGCTTGAACATTGGCGGTACGGTGTTCAACAGCCACATGCAGATGTATCCCTTTGTGGGCTACAAATTGGGGATCGATTACACCACCAACCAACAGTGCTATCCCAACCTAGATACCCTGTATTTCCAAAATCAAACCAAGAAAACGGTGGTTTCTAGCATCTTCTACAACTACTACGTGTATTATAACATTGAACGGTCTAGCCATCGTTGGAACTACGACAACAAAATGATTCAGTATGCGATTGACGGGAAATACAAGCCCACATCGCGCAGCAATTTGAATGTGACGTTGATTTCAACGGTGTATCCTTACAGTGGGTGGTCGTGCTCCGACACAGTTTCCAAAATTATCTATTTCAAGCCAGGGACGCCCAGTTTGTACAAGCCCGCCCAGGGTTGCAGTGGCGATACGGTGACCATTGCGGTAGCATCGGATGCGCAGACCACGGTGCAGTGGTTTAAAAAGACGTCCGACCCCAAACCGTTCTATGAGGGCAATAAATACACCATCAACAATGTGCAAAAGACCGATACGTTTTATGTGAAGGCGGTGAATAATACTTGTGAGTCGAACTGGTTGATGATTCCCTTTGAGGTCAACCAATATCCCACCAAGCTGACCGTGAAAAACGATTCCATTTGTGCGGGTGCTACGGCCAACTTGCAGGCATTTACGGATTTCGGGGCGTTGTATTGGTACGATAAATCTACGGGTGGTACTTTGATGCATACAGGACAGGTATTGCAGACGGGCAAGTTGAGTCAAGACACCCAATTTTACGTGGTGGCCAACAACAAGGGTTGCTTGTATGGCGGCGGCAGCAAGTTGGTAAAGGCGTTTGTGGGCAGCAGTTTTGCGCCCACATCACCAACGGTTCCGGCGGATACGTTTGTGTGCGTCCGTGGGGCCAATGCCGTGACCTTGGTGGCCAGCAGCAACAGCAGCAGCGATACCTTACGTTGGTTTTTGGATGCTACGGGAGGCAGTCCTGTAGCCAAGGGCAGCAATTATACGTTTAAAGGCAGCAAACGGGGCGAGTCTACCGTGTATGTTGAATCGTGGAATGGCATCTGTGGCAGCGGAAGGGCGGCAATCAAAATCACCGTGAAAGACTATCCCGGTGTCTTTGGTGCTGCCGGCGATGAGACTTGCTCCAATGATTCGGCGCGGTTGTTTGGTTCTACTTCTTGGGGACAGTTAAACTGGTACATGAAGCGCAGCGATGCCCAGCCTTTTTATGTGGGTAAGACACCCGCGGTTTATGGTTTGAGTGGCAAGAATTACATTTATTACAAAGCCTCGGAAGGCAGCTGTTTTGCACCCAATTTTGATAGTGTAGAGGTGATTGTCAACGACATACCCAAGCCCAGCAAGGTGGAAGCGTTGAGTGTTTGCGCCAAGGCCTTGGGCAAGATGAGTGTCACAGTGCCCGTGGGTAAAGTCAATTGGTACGAGGACACCACCACCACCGATATTTTATTCACCGGTAGCACGTATGATTTGGGGATGATGTTGAGCTCACGGACGTTGTACTACGAAACCGAAAACAAGGGTTGCAAGAGCGATCGTACACCCTTGACACTCGTGGTGAAGCCCCGGCCTGCGGCCGGGTTCACGTGGACCCTTTTGTGGCAGCACAAACTCAATTGTGTACCCATCAATACCGCCGGGTTGAGTTTTGAATGGGATTGGGGCGATGGCACCAAAAAGGTGGGATTGCCCGGTGTTCACCAATATTCAGGTCCAGGTAATTACACCGTGAGACTGGTTGTAACCAACAACGCCAATGGCTGTAAAGACACGGCCGATATCCCCGTACTAGTGGATCATACCAATGTGAAAACCATCGCCAAGCAACACTTCAGCGCGTATCCCAACCCCGTGGGTGCTGGGGAGGTGTTGGAATTGTCGGGACTGTCTGATGGCCTCATCGCTTGGATCGACCCCACCGGTAGAATCGTAGGCGAAAGCCAAGTCGCCGAGGGTAAAACCCGTGTCCCTGCCAAGTTGAGCCAAGGTTTGTACTATCTCAACGTGAAATCGAGAGAACGGTACGAGCCCGTAACCCTCTGGGTGCATTAATGGATTGGGGCATTAACATAGCCCTTGGTCGTTGTATCTTTGTCGCATGAAAGTGGCAGGACTCACCGATCACGAATTGTCGCAATTGCAGTCGGCGTTAGGCACCATCAAAGGGTTGGAAAAGGCCGTGGTCTTTGGCTCGCGAGCCACTGGCAAGCACAAGGCGCAGTCCGATGTTGACATAGCCCTCTATGGCGATGGGGTGGGTTTTGGGGCGATATTCGATTTGGAAGATGCCCTTTATGATGCGGGATTTCCCTACGAATTGGACATCCTGCTGGTTTCGATCATCCAAGACGAGCGACTCAAAGCAGCCATCGAGCGCACCGCAGTTGTTGTGGCGTAAATTATATCTATAAACATATAAAATTACTGCTGATTATACGGATCGAGGATGTCGCGCAGACCCATCGACATCAAATTGAACGACATCACCAAAATCATGATGGCGATGCCTGGAATCAAGGCCAAATAGCTATTGTCGAGCACCAAATACCCCAAATTCTCTTTCACCATCATCCCCCACGATGGGGTTGGCGGCGATACCCCCAAGCCCAAGAATCCCAATCCCGCTTCCAACAAGATGGCGCTGGCAAAATTGGTGGTGGCCAAAACCGTCAATGATCCTTTCAAATTGGGCAAGATGTGTTTGAACATGATCCGCGAATGAGAGAATCCCGTAATTTTTGCGGCCAGCACAAACTCACGCTGCTTCAATTGCAAGGTTTGTCCGCGTACCACCCGCGCCACTTCTACCCAAGTACTCAACGCGGTGGCCAACAGCACTTGGTAATAGCCTTTTCCCAACAACATGGAGAGTCCCAAGGCAATCAACAGCGTGGGTACCGACCAAAATACAGTGATCAGCCAGGAGAAAAACGCGTCCACTTTGCCGCCGAAATAACCGGCGCACAAGCCAATGATGGTGCCGATGATGATCGACGCCAACATTGCCAAGAAGCCTATCGATAGACTGATGCGGGCCCCAATGATCATGCGCGATAGGATGTCGCGACCAAAGCGGTCCGAGCCCAGCCAAAACGTTCGGTGATGATAGACTGCATCGACAAATTTTATTGAGTCCTCAAAATGCAATCCCGCTCCAGGGTTGGCCAAGGGGTTTCTTGCCAAGGGCACAATTTTGGGCGCATCGGGATTGCCCACCGCCCAATGTAAAAAACGGGGCACAGATGTTTGTCGCTCCGATTGGGCGTCAATAGAACCCAAATTTAAACCAAAATAAACCGTGGTTCCCGGGGCCAAATTGGACCATTCCGGCACGATCTGATTGGCGTTGGGCGTAGGGTCTGGCGTGATGGAATACCCCAAAGTGCCCACCACAATCAGCAGCAGGCAAATGCTGGCGCCACCCAGAAACAGCTTACTCTTTTTCAGCGTTTGCCACATGATCGATATCCGATTTTAGCGTATCTCTGTGATACAAATCCAACGCCGTAATCACCGCGGTGAACGTCCACAAGGGCACCGCAATTTTATCGTATTGGGAGTAATTGTTCAAGAACGCATGCACATAATAGGTAATCAATCCCAGCAGCGCTATCAATAGAGTATAACGCACTTTGCCGGGCTGCTGTTGGTAAAACACCTTAAAAGCGATGCCCATCGTGGTCAATACCACACCCAGCCAACTCAACAAACCCATGTAGCCCGCCTCGCTCATCGCGGAGAAATATTCACTGTGGGCATCGCCCAAATCACCGGAAAACGTAGAAATCAACGTGAGCTCATCGCTCTTTTGAAATGGCGAATATTGGAAAACGTAGGTGCCGGGACCAAACCCAAACCAAGGGCGTTCGCTCACCATCCGCGCGGCACATTTCCAGCGGTTGATTCGTTCCAGGTTGGAGGGGTCGGTGGTCACGTTGGATACGGATTTTACATGTCCTTCAATGTCATCGCTGCTCCCTTGCTTGTTGGCTTCCAAATCGTACATGATTTGGTCTTGCTGTGCGATGCCGTACGTCAGTACCCCCGCCAAAGCCAGCAATACCCAGCCAAATTTGATGCGCAGTTTGAGCACCAAATAGACCGCGGCGGCTGCCACCAAACTGAGCCACGTGGCCCGCGTGTAACTCACCACAATGCCAAACAACAGAATCGCCAACAGCAAAATTACGGCCGGCGCAAAGGGGAGAGAGATGCCGAAATGTCGGCCCGCAAACCCATAAATCACCAAAATAAACACCGCAAACGCAATCGCCGCCGCATACATGCCGTGGTCGGGGAAAAAGGGCCACGAGATGCCATAGCTGCTGCTGCGGATAAATCCATCGGCAGCGTGTTTGCTCAACGTAAAAATCACCAATCCCAGGGTGGTGATGGTGAAGGCCTTGAAAAACCAGTGGATGTTTTTGAACTGCTTGAACAATCCCAGCACTGTAAAATAAAACAGCACAATGTACCACGTGCGGGCCATCACAAACTTGAAGCTGACCATGGGCATGGAACTGAACAGGGTGGCCGTCCACAGCCACAACAAATACACCAAAATGCTGATGCTGATGGGGTGGGCAAGCACGCGCAAATCAATTTCTGGGTTGAGTAACCAACGGAAAACGATGAGCAAGAAAAGCACAATGAACAGCGGCTCGGTAGGCAAAGTGAGGCCCAGCCCGCCCCCGATATCATCGAAGTTGATGCTCAGCGGCACCAGCGATCCAAACAGCAACAAACTGCGATCGGTATAGAAAAAAGCGAACAATAAAACGCCCACCACCACGGGCAATAAAAGCAGGTAGTAGTATTGAAATACGGTGGCAAGGACGCAAAACACCGACACCAAAGCCAACAAGGCAAACAGCACAATGCGCTGGCTTTTGCTGGTTATTTGTGGCAGGGCGAACACCGGCTTAGGCGCTGGGTTGTTTGCGATAGAGCTCGAAGAAAACCAAAATCAGTGAGGTGGCCATGAAAGTGGCCAACACCGACAGAATCGTCACAAATCCGCGCTTGGGCCAGAACTTGATTTCGGGCTTGGAGGCGGCTTCGATGGTCATTTTGTGCGACAGTTTTTCGTTCACATCCACCACGCGACGTTCGTATTGGGCGATCAGATCGCTCTCTTTTTCTTCTTCCAGTTTGATCAATTCGTTCAATGCTACGAAATCGCCCCCGGATTTCACCAAGGTTTTTTGCTCTTCGAGGAGTTTTTTCATTTCACCCACCCGACCTGAGGATTGGGCTTTGTAAATCTCTTCGGCCAAGGCCCTACTTTGCTCTTCGTAGTTGGTGATCCCTTCTTCACCCAACTTGCGCATGTTGTCTTTGATGCCTTGAATTTTGTCGCGCTTGCTTTGCAATGCACGCTCTACAATCTGCAGGGCAGGCACCGCGATTTGGTTCTGCACCTCGGTTTTGATAGAATCGTACAATAACGCCATCCCATTGGCCAAATCGGCCGCCATTTGGGGGTCTTCATCCAACACCTCGATTTTCACACTCAAGTAGCGGGTGCGGGTCACGCTGATGTTCTCTTTCAGCTTGTAATCCATCGCGGTCTTGGGATATTTTTCTGTGGTGGTGTTGATGTTGTAGTGCTTGTACAAATTGAAGTTGCGAACCAACCGACCGATCAAATCGCCCGAAAGCAAAATCTGCATCGCTTTTTCAGCTTCTTCCTCCTCACCAAACT
>JBANFU010000068.1:0-2663 GCA_037975865.1 Bacteroidota bacterium | reverse complement strand
CCTCAAAATCCAAACTGGTATACAACCCCTCCTCTGTACCCTTCACCGAACGAGCATGATTCAAGGCCGCGGCAACAATCGTTGCGCGCTGCTCCACCGGAAAATTCTTGATCATTTGCTTTTCCTTCAACGGCTCAAATGCCACCGCCGTTCTGCGATAATGCTTAAGCGCCGTATCCTGCGTCATCACCCCAGGCGCATGAATGTACTTGCCCAAATACTTCGAATTGTCCTCCCGCAACGCAGCACATTTCAAATAAAACGTATCAATTTCCTTCAGCAGCTGCGATACATTTTGCAATCGGTAATCTGTGGCAATCAAATCGCGGTCCGAGAAGGTAAAATCCAGGCTTGACAAATCAATTTGCATCCGCTGCTTCTCAAAATACATCTGATTGAAAGGGTGTGTCTTGCGGTATTCCGGCGCATTTGTCATCTCCTCATACCGAACCCCATTGTGCAACGTAAAATTCAATACCGTTTGGTCTTGGTTTAAAATCATCGTGCCCCACTCAGCCCTCAACACATTCAAACGCTTGCTGTCGTCCTTTTTGTATTCGTAAATCAACACATCCCGAACCGTTTGGTTGTCGGCTTCTTTCTTTCCTACCCGGATCGCAAACCCGTCAATGTTGTGATAAAATACACCTTCCGCCAAGTTAAACGTGGGCTTTTTTTGTCGCACATCAATCATCAAACCCGCCTGCTCCAGCTTGGCCTTTGGAATCACATAATTCAAAAACAAAAAGTTCATTACCGCCAAACAGCACATCAATATGAAAATCGGACGGAGTGCGCGCAGCAGAGAAATTCCATTGCTTTTCATCGCTACCAACTCAAAACTCTCACTCAAATTTCCGAAAGTCATCAACCCCGCCACCATGATGGTCAAGGGCATGGCCATGGGCACCAAATCGGCCAGTGAGTAAAAAATCAGTTGGGCTAGAATATCGTTTGAAATGCCTTTCCCTACCAACTCATCGATGTACTTCCAAAGAAATTGCATCAAAAAGAGAAACATGCTGAGAAAAAACGTCACCGCAAACGGTCCAACATAAGACCGCAACAGCAGGATGTCTACCTTCTTCAACTTGAGAAAATTCCACTTCATTTCGCGACCCCAAAGATAGTAAAACTATCCTAGGGCAAGCGCACAAAGCCCGACGGGTTAACGCCGGTGCTCAAGACCGTCTTTTTGGATGGATTATCCAGGGGATATCGCAGCACCACACCGTTACTCACGTAGTCTTTGGCATCGGCACAATACAGCACATTGGCCACCGCGTCGTAATAATAACCATACAATTGAGCGAAAGCAGGGTCGAGCAATACCGACATATTGGCTTCCGATTGGGCATCGGCTTTGAAGCTCCAAATCTTGTTGCTGCGCGAGACGAAAAGGGTTCCTCCGTTGCGCGACGTTTGAATACTGCCAAGATCGCCTTTCATGTCCCACCGAGCCACTTGAATTACCTTTACTTGTCCCAGTGCAAAGGCCGTCAAACTCGCTTTTCCGTTGTAAGAGCAACCCACCCACAGCTGCATGGCCGCATCCACCGCCAAATGCAAGGCGCCCGAATCTACCTGCAGGGTTTGGGCCACCGTTTGGGTTGCGGGATCCACCAACAGCACCTCCCCTTTGTAAGCGGCGACCGCCACATAACCACCCCACCAAACCATGGATTCCGTCCAACCGGGCACCGCAATTTCCTTCACCGTTTTGAGATTGGCGGTATCCAACACACTGATTTTGTTGGCATAGAGGTCTGTCACCCACAATTTATCGCCCACCAACAAAAGGTTTCGGGGCGATTTCAGGGTGGTATTCGATTTCGTTTGCTTCAACGATTTTGGGTCGAGCCCCAACACTTTTCCACTGTTATTGACGCTAAGAAACAGGTTATCCCCGGCCACAAGTCCTGATTGGAGCACATCGCCGATGGGTTTGTTGTTCACCGATTCGTAGGCATTGTTCCAAATCCGGGTGCCGGTGGTGTCGGTGGTCACAATATCCAATTTGGCATTGCCCCACATGAAATTCCCTTCGCAAAGCACCGCCACACGTTCATCGCCCATGGGGGCAACCAGAGGCGGACCGATCACTGGGTCTTCACAGCCATGAATCACGAGCACCACGGGGATTAGGCACATCAATACCGATTTCGCACTCGGTTTTAGGCGCATGTTAGCCATGGTATTTAGGCTTTGTTTGATGGAAATTTTCATGTGGGTGGATACGTATTAACAAACAATTTCTACTTGTACGTGAGCCGTTATTGCTTCACGAAAGAGGCCGTTTCTTGTCCAACCGCCGTACTCACCTTCACTTGATAGGTACCCAGCGCAAAGCGACTCACATTCAGGGTATTTGAGCGACCATCACAAGGTTGAAATAGCACGGTTCTTCCGGCGACATCGATCACTTCGATGGTTTTGGCTGGGTGTTGTGTTTGAATTTCTACCACGTCTTTGGCCGGATTTGGGAAGACTTTGGCTTGTAGGGTGCTCAATTTCTTCGCAGAGAGCCAATGACCGTAGACAATGTTGTCTACACAGAAAAATCCGGGGGTATTCATTCCAAACTGACCGTTATCTGAACTTTCCAACTCAAATGAAATGCTATCTACAAATCCCTCAGGGAAATAGGTAGGCAAATTTACGGT
>JBANFU010000268.1:0-2901 GCA_037975865.1 Bacteroidota bacterium | reverse complement strand
AAATTGGGCGTATAAATTGATCTTACTACAACACAAATCGCCCTTCGCCACGATGGCCCACACCTGTAAGTGTTTGGGCAAGACCGTTTACACGTTGTCTACGGTCATTTTGCTCGTTGCCGGATCCTATTCGGGCAAAGCGAAAGCCCAATTTGCTCCGGCTGCAGGGCAGCCGGGCTCCACGGCGTTGCGGTCCGACAGTTCCTGCTTTGTCAACTGGGCCAAGCGCTGCAGCATTCAACGGGGGTATCGACAAATCAACCTCCCAGATTCTGGTTTTGCTACGGTGGGTATGGCGGCCGCGGACGAAGGCCCGGCCGCAACCAACGGTGTAGTGTCGCTCGGCGACGGCGGAATTGCCACCCTCACATTCAACCCGCCCATCACCAACGGACCCGGATTCGATTTTGCCGTTTTCGAGAACACCTTCCTCGACACATTTCTTGAATTGGCCTTCGTAGAAATCAGCACCGACAGCCTTTCTTGGGCCCGATTCCCCGCCAAAAGCCTGACCCAAACGCAAAAACAGACTGGCGCATTTGGATTTACCCAACCAACACACATTCACAACCTGGCCGGAAAATACCGTCATCCCTATGGCACGCCATTCGATCTTGAAGATTTGGCCATGATGAGCAATGTTCGCATCAACGAAATTCACTTTGTAAGAATCATCGATGTTGTGGGTAGCATCGACACCCTGCTAGGCTCCAAAGACAGCGAAGGTCGGATGATCAACGACCCCTGGCCCACCCCATTTCCTAGCTCTGGATTCGACCTCGATGCCATAGGTGTCATCCACGAAATTCCCTCTGCTGGACTTCAATCAACCAAAATAAGTACCCCACTCGGATTCGAACCCAACACACAATCCCTGATTTCCAACGCATCACAAACGCTCGATTGTGATGTTTACAATACGCAGGGACAAAAAATACAATCGCTCAGCCTAGAACCCCACACCTCCACCGCCTTGGATCTAGCCGCGGGCACTTACTTCGTGCGCTACAAACATCACTCCATTAAAATCATTATCACCTCAACGCGCTGATCACCCCGCTGAATTACCAAAGGGTACATTCCGGCCGACAAATCCCATTGCTTCATAGCAATTTCATCGAAATACACCCCATCCTCCGGAATATTCCAAGTACGTTCATACAACCCAGACTGACCGATGATGGTATACATTTTCACCGTGACTAAATCTCCTTTCTTGGCTGAAAATTTATAAATCGCCCGGTTCGTTGTGGGATTGGGGAATACATACGCATTGAGTTCATTTT
Organism: Bacteroidota bacterium; assembly: GCA_037975865.1. Lineage (GTDB taxonomy): Bacteria > Bacteroidota > Bacteroidia > NS11-12g > UBA955 > UBA955. Next base: position 1,615 of record JBANFU010000268.1, on the reverse strand, counting down.
GCTGAGCACGCAGTACGGCTTCTGAAACATCCAAGAGTTTCGAACTTGAGTCTGTGCAACCAATCAAATTTTTGGCCCTGAGGCTCACCTTGTAGACACCATTGGCCGTAAAATACTCCGACCATATCTTCCCTGTTCCATTGGTTACAGAGGCATCGGGCCGTTCAAATCGCCATTGAAAGTCGCGATCCACGGGCACATTCATTGTATCGATGGCTACAAAACGCCAACCCAACCGTTGTTGCTTTATAAATTCTGTGTACGTGAAATCAGCCTTCACCTTGGGCAGAACCTGAATGCTGGCCGAAAATGCGGTATCCTTACAACCCTTGTTATCTGCAATACATCGAGCTACGTAGGTTCCGGGAGTAGCATACAAATAACTAGGGGATGTTGCAGAAGAAACGCCTACGCCATCACCAAATTGCCAAGCGTATAAGACCGGATTCCCATCGGCGTTGGTCGTTTGATTCGAAAAATCAACGGCCCGCATTTCCGCACATGTTTTGGTGTTTAGCGCATTGATGATAGCAACCGGAATGGAATTCACGACAACCACAACCGATGACGAGTCGCCGCAACCCAATATTTTTGTCTTCAACACCTGTTGTATGGTATAGGAACCATGCTTCGGAAACGACCACAGGGTATCTCGTTGCCCCGATTTCAGGCTGAGTGATTTACCCATTGAACGACCATCGCCGAAATTCCAGCGGGTCACGATTACATCATTGGGATCCGGATGAGTTTGATACCCATCTGAAAGGGTAAATAATTGTCCTTCACAGACTTCACTCAAACTTGTTGTAACTTGTGATTTTGGTGTTAAGTAGACCGTGGCAGTTTGGTTCGCCGTGTCAAAACACCCGGCCGCATTTTTGGCAACCATTTGCACATTGTATTTGCCATACCGACCGAAGGTATGTTTCGCATCCATGGCATCCCAAGCCGCATTGCCATCACCCCATTGATAATAATACCAGAGAGTGCCACCACCTGATGACGCCGGATTCACGCTGGCATTGATGACTTGAAACAAGTTGTTTTTATCACATTGCTGGGGTTTGTCAATTGTGAATTTTGCGATCGGATGTCCATTTACTTTCACAACCGACACCGCAGTATCCAAACATCCATCATTTGTTCCGACGATGAGCTGCACGGAATGGGTCCCCGGGATTGCAAAACTCTGTACAAAAGTAGCACCCGAACCCGTTTTACTTGGGTTTGTCGCAGACCAAGTCCTCGTGGCGATATTACCGATTACCACAGATGACAAATCTTTGAATGCAAATGCATTGCCCTTCAAACAAGGGACATACCCTGCATCGGTCCCAATGACCGAATTTGGCTTGGCCCATACTTTGACATTGATTGGGTTGGATGTGTCGGTACACCCGCGATTTTCCAATACAGCAAAATATTCCCCCGTATCCTTTAGATAGACTGGATTGAATGATAAAACACTGTCTTTGACTAACAGCATTGGAGGATTTCCCGCTCTGAGCCATTGATACGTAACCGGTAATGCAGCCGCTTCTCGAACCACCAACCCAAGCGAATTCCCCTCACATTGGGGAGAACTACCCGATTTCACCAAGGCATTGGCTGAGGG
>JBANFU010000013.1:0-4372 GCA_037975865.1 Bacteroidota bacterium | reverse complement strand
ACGGGGCCGGTGACATCGAATCCTACGGTGGGTAGGTTGAGCTGTCCGATTTTTTCCTCTAACGTCATTTTTGCCATCAGCGCGGAGACATATCGGTCCATGCCCAACGTATCTGGCAGGTACCATTTTTGCGAATTTGTGGCTGCCGTGGCCGTAGCCTTGGGCTTGATTTTGTTGGGCTTATCTTTTCCAGGTTGGGCCAGGGCACTCGAAGGCACAAGGATGGCTGTTAGGGCGATGGCAATCGCAAATCGGAAAGAACGTGATGTAGCGTATGGTTGCATGGGAATGGGTTGCATTGGGTTGTGTGATGGGAAAATCATTGGGTTATTTGCTGATGTAGGGCGATGTAAAATCCAGTGTTTTAAGTCCGTGTTGGATTTCTGGGATGTTCATGAAAAGATTCCACAGCAGTTGGGAGCGGTAATTTTCGATCATCACTACAATGGGACCTTGGTCGATGGCGAGGTAGCTGTTGGCCACCCAGTTTTCTTTGGCGCAGAAGGCGTCGCGGAAACCATAAGGCCCCCAGATTGGGTTCTCTGTGGGTTGGGTGTTGACGTAGCGATTGCTGCTGCCACTGCCATTTTGGGCGATGTTGGTTCTGCTGGTGTCGTTGGCCGGAAACAGATTGCGCATCGCACCCACATCGAAGAAATTTCGCAAGGCGGCAAGACTTTGTTGGGGCAGATAGGGCATGGCAGATAGAGCGGCCGTGGGGGAAATGACACCCAAATCTTCGGTTGGCGAATGTGCTGCATAGCCCAAATGGTTATCGGAGGCGGTGAGTCCCCAGCATCCCGGGCCGTATCCCTTGAATTTTTGCGGGTTCTCTTGGCAATGTTTGTAATTGATGAGGGTGTGCGCCACGTTTTGATCGAAATAGTTGGCATACCGATCTTCCAGGCCCCGGGGATTGAGTCCCAAAAAGCTGTAATGGGAGAAGAACAGCGGTCCGCCGTATCGAAAGCCCAAAGGCAGTTTTACGTCGAGGTAGGTATCTCCATTTTTGAAATGATCGCCGGCGGTCCATCCTTTGTGGTATACTTTCGCGTCGATGGCAAAGCGGGGGTGGGAGGCGGCCATCACATAAGCGATGAGGCACTCGTTCCAGCCCTGAATCTTGTGGTTCATGCTCCAGCCATTGTTGGGACTCCAGTGCCAATAGAGGGTGTTTTGGTTTTGTGTGTACCAGTTCCATTCGCAGTCGCTCCAGAGCCAGGTAATGCGATTCCTGAGTTCGGTTTCTTTGGGCGATGCTTGATCGAAATACGCCCGCACGCAGAGCAGACCTTGGAATAAGTAGGCAGATTCAACGACATCGCCACCGTCGTCTTTCCGTGAAAAGGGGATGGTTTTTCCCGTTTCGCCATTGAGCCAGTGGGGAAAAATGCCATGGTAGTGGTCGGCTTTGGCCAAGAATTTGACGGATTTCAGCAGGTGATTGACCACGTCTTCGCGCTTCAGCCAACCGCGTTCTACCCCCACGATAAGGGCCATGAAACCCATGCCAGAACCCCCGGTGGTCACCACTTCATTGCCGTAATCATAAGCGATATTGCTTCGCTCTCGGGCCAATCCAGAAGTAGGGTGGGCGAAATCCCAGAAGTATTTGATGGTTTGTTTTTGTACTGAGTCCATCCAAATGCTGTCTTGGACGGGGTTGCTTGTTTGGTCTGTTGCACCCATCAAGGCGCTGTTTGAACTATTGTTGAGGCTAACGGTTGCGAAGTTGCAAGAAGCGTTGCTAAGGTTGCTGGCGGTGAACGCGAAATCTGCTGCGGCGGTGGACGCGAGACCCAATGTGCTCGCAAGTGCCCGCGTGCTGAGGCCCATCCACAGGAGGGTGGTTAGTCCCAACAGCATCCAATTGGGGGATGCCATGGCAATTTTGTGTTTATCTAAGGTTTGGGCCATTGTGAAATTTACAAATAGGGCGCAGTGAATTGGAGTTTTTTGAGACCGGCCTTGACTTCACTGTCCGAAGTGAAGGTTTTCCAAAGCAATTGGGTTCGGTAATTTTCGATCATGACCACGATGGGACCTTGGTCGATCGCCAGGAAGGAGGTAGCAAACCATCCCACATTGAGGTTGAAAGCATCGGTAAAACCTTGGTTTCTCCAAATTTTATCGCCCAGTTTGTAGTAGAAGTATCGGGCCGCTTTCATTGATTCTGTGGGGGTGTAAGGCATGGAGCTAAGGGCTGCGGTGGGGGAAATTACACCGAGGTCGTTGTTGGGCGAATGCGCACTGTAACCGGAATTGTTGTCGGACGCCGTAAGCCCCCAGCACTGATCCGAGTAGCCGTAATGCTGTCGCGGATTGGCCTTGCAATACGCGTGATTGATTTTGCTGTGGTTGGTGGTTTGGGTTTCGTAGTTGGCATAGGCATCGGCCAATCCGCGGGGGTCGAGCCCCAAGAAGGTATAGTGTGAGAAAAAGAGGGGTCCCCCCAAGCTTTCTCCCAGGGGTAACTGAAATCCGTAGTAGCTATTGCCATTTTTGATCGCGCCGTTGCTGGCCCATCCTTTTTGGTAGGTGGACAAATCGATGGCGTGTGTTGGGCTGCTGGCTGCCAGCACGTAGGTGATGAGGCATTCGTTCCAACCGCGGATGGCCATGTTCATTTTCCATCCCAAGTTGGGGCTCCAGTGCCAGTAAAGACTGCCGCTATTTCCTTTGGTATACCAGTCCCATTCTACCCGTTCCCAAATGGTGGTGATATCGCTGCGAAGTTGGGTTTCGGTGGACCCTGCTTGGTCAAAATAGGCCCGGGCGGTGAGCAGTCCTTGGATGAGGTAGGAGGTTTCCACCAGGTCTCCGCCGTTGTCGTCGCTGGAAAAAGGAATGACTTTTCCGGTGTTTCCATCTAGCCAGTGGGAATAGGCACCATGGAAAGTTTGGGCGGTGTTTTTGAGGAAGGTTGTCATTTTTTGGATGCGGGCAAGTCCTTCTGTGCGGGTGATAAATCCGCGGTTGATGCCGGCGATGATGGCCATGATGCCCATGCCTGAGCCACCGGAGGTGACAAGGTCACCGGAGGTGTTGCGCTCACGGGCCAGTCCGGAGTTGGGATGTCCGTATTCCCAAAAATATTGAAAGGTGTTGTATTGAATACTATCGAGCAGCGCCTCATCCGAAATCCTCGGAAATTTGTCGGTGGTATCCATCATGCTACCCACGGAGATTCCCACGTAGGAGCCGGTGGTGGTGCCCACTTTGGATTTGAGGGCGGCGCTGACGGCCACTACATAGCCGGTGCTGGTTTTGAGGTTGGATTTGGGAATGAGTTTTACCGCGCTATCGCCTTGAAAGAATTTGTAGTTCAGGGCGATGGGGTCGTATCCTTTTTCTTTCACCGCGATGTTTTCCTTGGCAGAATTGGTGTCGAGGGCGTTGGAAAAATACAGGGTAAAGTTAGAGTTCAGGGGGATGCCATTGGATTTTCCGCTGGTGGGGGCGTCGTTGATATGAAACACCGTGAGCATGATGCCATTGGGTTTTGGGGCGGGTGGTGGGGGATCCTCTTGACAGGAGGAGGCCGAAAAGCCCAAAAACAGGGAGGAGATGGCTAGGGCGGTGAAGCGCGAAAAGTTCATGGTTTTCAAAGAGTCTAAATTACGAAAACTCCGCTGTTTTACCGGTGTTACGGGGCGATTTTTTTCAAAAAAAGGCGGGCCCATTCAAGGATTGAATGGGCCCGCACAAAAATGAGTGTAAAAGGGAATTACTTACCGGCTTTTTCCAAGTCGTACAACGCTTTTACATCGGCATCAGCCAAGGCTTTGTTGTAGATACGGAACTCGTCCAAACCACCATCGTAGTTCTTCATCCAAGCATCAGGAGTGCTGCCTGGTAAGCTTTGCTTGTAGCAACCGAAAACGAATTTGGTGGCATTTTTGAAGGCCAAGTTACCCAATGGTGCACCCCCTTTGGTGGGGTCGTCTTGGTATTTGTCGGTTACGCTGGCAGGGTAGTTCATTTTGTTACCATCGATGTAAACAGCCACTTTTGAAGTAGCCGCATCGTATGAACATACTACGTGGTGCCAAGCGTCGTTACCGATCACGATGCGGTTAGGACCGCCCAAGTCTGTCCACTGCTCTTTCCAAGCGGTAGCATTCCAGTTGTTTACGGTGAACTTGATGCGGGTAGAGTCGTTGCCTGTTGTACCTGACTCTTGCAAGATGAACATGTTACCGATCCAGTTAGAATCGTTCAACAATTGGAACCAAGACTCAGCACCATCGGTGTGAGCGGTGGTCTTTACCCAAGAAGAAACAGTTACAGATTTCAAGCCGCTGATGGCAGAGCTTACACCGGTATACAATACATAACCGTTGCTAGCGCCTTTCCATGCTTGTCCTTTGGC
>JBANFU010000273.1:0-2692 GCA_037975865.1 Bacteroidota bacterium | reverse complement strand
ATTGTGGGAGGTTATCGCGTAGTTTTATGCAAAGATACAATGGATTCAGACGGTCGTTTTCACCTGTCAACCTCGGAGATTTTTACATTTTCAGACAAACTAAAATCTGATTTTTTTCCTTACACCATAGAATTGGGTAGAAGTTTTGTTCAGCCCGATTTTCAGCCCAGTGCAGGCAGCAGAAAGGGATTGTTTTCCTTGGATAATTTGTGGGATGGTCTTGGCGCTTTGGTTGCGATGTATCCCCAGATGAAATATTTCTTTGGAAAAATCACGATGTATACGGATTTCAATCGCGAAGCCCGTGACACCATTTTGCGATTCATGCAACATTACTTTCCAGACCCGGATCACCTGGTATCGTTAGAGTCTCCAATACAATTGGAATATTCCTGCGAAGAATTCTTGGAGAAACTTCAAGGATTAGATTACAAGGAAGGACATAAATTGTTGAATACCAGAGTGAGAGAACTGGGCGAAAACATTCCCCCACTGTTCAATAACTACATGAATTTAAGTCCCACCATGAGAAATTTCGGAACCAGTGTCAACGATCATTTTGGCAATGTGGAGGAGACCGGTATCATGGTAACCATCAACGACATCTATCCACAAAAAAAGGATCGATACGTATTACCTTACTTGGATTATTTGGCTTCAAAAAAAGGACATTGATCCTTATTTTACAAGGGAGAAGCTCGCCAATACCCGGTTGGCCGACATAATTCGACAGTGGTAAACACCCGATGAAATTGAATTCAATGGAATTGTACGTCCTTGCCCTGTTTTGCCGGTAACCAATAGTTGTCCGAGCGAATTGTAGAGAAAAACATCGGCGGCTTGATCAATTTGTTGGTAGTTGTAGACAGCGAGCTGCTCATTGTTGTCGATCCAGTGTATCCAACCTTTTAGAAATGCCTGACGCTGCTCAACACTTGCGTATTTATCAATGATTTTAAGCGTTTCATACGCATCTATCTTACCGTAGCCGCTGTTGCCATTGGAGTCTTGGGTGGTGAACTGATCCTTACGGGCGGTGATTCTCCATAAATTTCTAATTTCTGCAGGTGTAAGCCACTCATTGGCTTGTAGGTATAAGGCAACGATTCCTGTTACATGAGGTGCCGCCATAGACGTACCAGAAAACATAGCCCAATACACATCCTGTCCGCGGAATGTGGTCTTGTAGACGATTTCGTTGTTTAACCAACCCGGAACCTGCCGGCGGTGTAGCGCTGAAGCAATCATTTGTCCCGGTGCGATGACGTCGGGTTTAATTCTTCCATTGGGAAAAGACGATGATTTAGGCATGGGCCCGCGACTACTGAAACCAGCAATGTCGCCTACAGTATGCCATGGCTGATTAAAGTACTCCCCCTTGTAATTGAACCAATTGTTTCTATTGATGTAGGCACCGGCCGTTAATGTATGGGTACCGGAGCCGCCATTTTCACCTACTGACCCCTCAGCGATACCCGAAATGTGCTTTTTGCTGAAACTAGACCCTTTATGTCCGGCATAAAAATGCCCGGACGTCCACCGGTATGCCTGTCCCGAATTCCATGCATGGACTTCCCCACTGCTATACAAACCCAGTTGGATGTAGGCATCTTTGGGACGGTTGTGCTCGATGATCAGCAATAGATTGGGCTTGTTATTGAAAGGGTATATCTGTTCTGTGGCAATTACCCAAAGGGTATCTTTTCCAGAAACATACATTCTCTTGTAGGCACCGCAATTGATACAATCACCAGCGACATTCCAAGGGGCTGTCACTACTTTATTACCAAACGTATCAACCAGTGAAACTTGAACGCTCAATTTATCGCCTACACCACCCCATATATCCGTGAGCACATTTTCATGGGGGTGGTTGTTTCGATTGTTGTCCAAAGCAAGCGTGTAGGTTGTATCTCCCTGAGTTTGTGCATACACATGCATTTGATTTCGCCCATCATTACCCGCCGCGCCAACCACAATTCGCCCCGCACCAACCAATGATTTTACGGAGCGATCAAACAAGGATGTACCATCGTGGGGACCGGTGTGCATTCCCCAGCTAAGATTACAAACCGAGGGCAAACCCAACTGTTCACCCAACTTAAATATGTAGCTATAACCATCGATGATGGTTGGATTGGCAACCACATAATCGCCCAAGCCCGATCCCGGCAGGGTGTCATTGGCATATTTGATACCCACAAAAGCCAATTGAGATTCTGGGGCCATTCCCCTATGTTTGAAACCTGGAGATGCCAATCCAGAGCCGCCAGCTATCCCGGCTACATGCGTGCCATGAGATCCATCATCGTCAATCGCCGATAAAATAGACAGCGTATCTTTATACTCTGTACCATAGGGAAAATTGATGGGACTGCTACCGTTAACCTGTTGATTCCAAAATCGCAACACCCGATAATCTTTGCCATTCTTGTCAAAAAACGTGGGGTGATCTGTCTGGAAGCCGATGTCAACAACCCCAACAAGTACGCCTTTCCCAGTATAATTTTGACTGAGTCCATTTTGGAGTCCATTTTCTGCAAGGTCTACCCGACTTTGAATTCTCGCCGTATCGTTTAACGGTCGTGCGCAGTTGATTTTGGCAGAGACATCACAGTAAATGAGACCATTCTGTTGAATTATGGAAGTCCAATCACGCTCATCAAAGTGAATGTGCAATAACTTTTGGTTT
>JBANFU010000263.1:0-2975 GCA_037975865.1 Bacteroidota bacterium | reverse complement strand
ACCGTAGAAGCTTACCCAATCCCTGTGGCGGCGTTCTACACCGATCCTACCAAGACCACTGTGGCCTTGCCGAAGTTCAGGATGTTCAACCAATCTACGGTAACAGCCTCACCATTCAATCCAACCACGCGTTACTTGTGGGATTTTGGGGTGCCCAGTTTGATGGATGATACCTCTACAGCCAAGAATACCCAGTATTCTTACGGAAAAGATACCGCTACGTATACCATTCGATTGATAACAGTGACCGACAAAGGTTGTGCGGATACAACGTATCGTTCCGTATTTGTTGGGCCTGACATCATTGTATTCATTCCTGATGCATTTACACCTGATGGCGCGGGTCCAAATAAAAATAACACGTTTGCCCCTGTTGCGATGAATTATAAAAATGCGGTGATGAAGATTTACAATCGCTGGGGTGAAAAGCTGTACGAAACGGACGATTTAACCAAAGGATGGGATGGAACAGCCAATGGCACGGTATGCGCCGATGGTGTCTATCTTTATGCCATTAAATTGTACTCATTGGATGATGAACTGTATGAGTACAGTGGGTCCATTACGTTGTTGCGATAGTTATTTGGCTTTGTGAGCGGGCTGGAGTTTGTCTGCGGGCAAGAAGTATAGAATACTCATGCCGATGAAGAAAAATACCATAAGCGACAGAATGCTGTTGCGCATGTCGCCTGTAATATTGTCGATTGCAGCCCAAGCGAAAGTACCCAATACAATCCCCAATTTTTCGGTTACCTCGAAAAAGCTAAAGTAGGAGGTATTGTCTCTGTCGCCGGGGATTAACTTGGCATAGGTGGCGCGTGACAAACTTTGTATTCCACCCATTACAGTTCCAATCAAACAGGCTAATGCAAAAAATTGCTCTGGATGTCGGGGTTGTAATTTAAAGGCGAGTGAACAGGCCACCGTCCAAATGATCAAAGAAATAAAAATGGCTGGTTTGTTCCCGATTTTATCGGCCAAATAGGCAAAGAAATAAGCACCTGCTATACCAATCAACTGAATCAAGAGTATGGTAGTGAGCATCTCTTCCGATTTTAGCAACAGTACATCCTTACCAAACAAGGCAGCAACATAAATAACCGTTTGAACACCCATTGTGTAGACAAAGAAGGCACCCAAGAAGATTTTAACAGCTTTCATGGTTTTTACTTCATTGAATACTTTGCGAATTTCATGATATCCACTCCAGATGCTGGTCTGACTTTTGGAAGCCAACTTTCCGGGCAATTTTATCAATGGCCAGAACGACCAGCCTAACCACCAAATACCAACAGACAGGAAACCTACTTGAAAGGGGAGGACGCTCACTTTGGGACTGGGAAGCCCAAACCAATCGTGTTTGATGAGCAGTAACAAATTAAAAATCAAAACCAATACACTACCGATATATCCCATGGTGAATCCCCTTGCTGAAAGGCGGTCAAAGCGGTCAGGCGTTGCGATTTCTGGCAAAAAGGCATTGTAAAACACCAAGCTTCCGGCCCAACCCAGCGTGGCAACCATGAAGCAGCCCAGTCCAAACAAATAGTTCTCGCCGTTAAAAAAGAACAAACTGCTGCAACCCAAACTGCCCAAAATGACGAAAAAACGCATAAAGGGTTTCTTTGCACCGGAGGCGTCGCTAATGCCCGACAACAAAGGAACTAGGAGCACGTTGAGCAAGAAAGCCAAACTCAGACAGTAGCTGTATAAAGCCGTGTTTTTAAAGTCATAACCCATAAACTCAATGTGTTTTGGGGTAAAGCTCTCGTAAAAGGTGGGGAATATCGCAGAGGAAATACTCAGGGAGTATACGCTGTTGGCCCAATCATACATTGTCCAAGCCGTGAGTACACGTTTGTTATTTTTTTCCATACAGGGCTGCAATTTACCCAAAAATGGATGGTAATCAAGTGTGCTTACGCGTATTTCTGACTATCGGCACGATTCCATTTCCCCTCGGCAATTTCTCGGGTAATGGTGAGTGGTCCTTTCGATTTGTTCGATGGGCCTTCGTACATGAAATCTTGCAAAATCGATTCGCAGATACCACGAAGTCCGCGTGCTCCCAATTTGTTTTCGAAAGCAATTTCAGCAATGTAGTCGATGGCCGCTTCGTCAAATTCCAAGGTGATTTTATCCAAGGCAAACAAATGCTGATATTGTTTGATCAAAGCATTTTTGGGATCTGTGAGAATTTGCTTTAATGTGTCTTTGTCGAGAGGCTCCAACGCCGTTATGATGGGCAAACGTCCGATGAGTTCGGGAATTAATCCAAACGATCTCAAATCTGAAGGAGCAACCAAACTCAACAATTTTTTATCCTGAATCTCCTTGCTGTGCGTGCTTTTGAAGCCTACAGCTTGCTTTTGTACTCTGCGAGAAATGATTTTGTCAATGCCATCGAAAGCCCCACCGCAAATAAACAAAATGTTGGTAGTGTCTACCTTGATGTATTTTTGATCCGGGTGTTTTCTACCACCTTCAGGTGCTACGTGGGCCACGGTGCCTTCCAATATTTTCAATAAACCTTGTTGGACGCCTTCGCCACTCACATCTCTTGTGATGGAAGCATTGTCGCCTTTACGGGCAATTTTGTCCATCTCATCCAAGTAAATGATGCCGCGCTCTGCCAATTCGGGTTTGTAATTGGCTACTTGCAGCAAACGGCTGATAATACTTTCAACATCCTCACCCACATATCCCGCTTCCGTTAAAACGGTTGCGTCGGCAATACAAAAAGGCACATCTAAAATTTTTGCCAGGGTTTTCGCCATCAAGGTTTTTCCTGTACCGGTTTCGCCGATCATTAAGATGTTGGACTTTTCAATTTCCACATCGCTGTGCGCAGCGCTTTTCTTGCTATTTAATCGCTTGTAGTGGTTGTAAACGGCTACGCTCAAGGTTTTCTTGGCTTGGTCTTGGCCAATGACATATTGGTCCATGAACGCCTTGATTTCAGCCGGTTTTGGGAG